>JAUSJX010000097.1 GCA_030647435.1 Candidatus Rokuibacteriota bacterium | reverse complement strand
ACTCAGCCCTCGTCTCGCCTTCGGCTGCGCCTCGAACGATTGACTCAGCCCTCGTCTCGCCTTCGGCTGCGCCTCGAACGATTGACTCAGCCCTCGTCTCGCCTTCGGCTGCGCCTCGAACGATTGACTCAGCCCTCGTCTCGCCTTCGGCTGCACCTCGAACGATTGACTCAGCCCTCGTCTCGCCTTCGGCTGCACCTCGAACGATTGACTCAGCCCTCGTCTCGCCTTCGGCTGCACCTCGAACAACCACTCGACACGACCTTACTCCATCGGCCCGGCACCAGCAAACTTCGGGCCGCCGAGATCGGTATGCTGGGCCGGACTCAGTCCAGTTCCTTCGCGAGCGACTCCGGGAATTCGACCGGCGGCTCCTCCTCGGGCTCGAGCACCAGCACGGCCAAGTCCAGGGCCGTGAGCTTCTCGCGGAGCGCGCTGCAGACGCCGGCGATCTGGTCTTCGGGCAGGAGCATCCCCGCGCTCTCCGCGCTTACACGGATCTTGATGCGCTTGAACTCGCCCATGATCTTGGCCTCCTAAGAAGCCGGCGCCGACGATCCCAGCGCCAGCACGGCCGTTAGCGGACAGGCAAGCACCTTGCCCTCGGGCTCCGTCCAGCGGACCCAGTGCGAGGCGCTGCCCTTGATCGCGATGGCGTTGACGATCACCGTCTGGCCTCGGACGAAGCCGTAGTTGCCGACCAGGAAGGAGCCGTCCTTGACCTGGTGCCAGCCGTCGGTGAGCAGGAGCCGCTCGACCTTGTCGATGTCGATGGCGATGAAGGTTTCCATGGGGCCCTCCTCTAATTTCGACCCTACTCCAATGACCTCGCGCCCGCAAACTTCACGAACCCGGGATGGGCGCGCCTGAGTCGCGCTCGCGCACGGCCTGCTTGAAGCCGACCGCCTCGCAGCGCTGCTTGAAGGCGAAGCCCTCCGGGCTGTGGCGCGTGATGCCGTCGAAGATGGTCGCGATCATCTGGGTCGTCGCGAGCCCCATGTTGTCGTAGGCCTGGTTGATCATGAGCTTCTGCATCATGAGCTGGTTCTTGGGCACGCCCGCCATGCGCTCCGCCCAGCGCTCCACCGCGGCGTCGAGGTCGGCGGCCGGCACCGCCTCGGTGACGAGCCCCATGCGCGCCGCCTCGAGGCCCGTGACGAGGTCGCCGGTCAACAGCATGCGCTTGGCGCGCTCGGCGCCCACGCGGTAGATCCACATGGCGGTGGTCGGGCAGCCCCAGACGCGCGCCGGCGGGTAGCCGATCCGCGCGCCCTCGGCCATGACGATCATGTCCGAGCAGAGGGCGATGTCGCTGCCGCCCGCGACGGCGTAGCCGTGGACCTTGCAGATCACCGGCTTGAAGCTCCGCCAGAGGCTCATGAAGCACTCCGTGTTCGCGCTCATGCCGGCGTAGTCCACCATCGGGTCCCACGGCATGTCCTGGCTGTAGGCGACGGGGCGCGGCTTCTCGGCGTACATCTCGAGGTCGTAGCCCGCGCAGAAGGCCCGCCCCGCGCCCGAGAGCACGATGACGTGGACCGCGTCGTCGCGATTGGCCTCGCCCACCGCGTCGCGGAGCGCCCGCGGCAGGACGTCGTTGATCGCGTTGAGCTTGTCGGGGCGGTTGAGCGTGATGCGGGCGATGCGGCCGGTCTTTTCGTAGAGGACGACTGGTGCCGTCATGGGAGCCTCCGGAGTCTGATCGCGGTGAAGCCGTCGGTGCCGTGCACGTGGGGGAGGAGACGGAGATAGCCCGCGGCGTCGAGCGCCACGGGGAAGCCCTCGGGCGGGTCCACCTGCCAGTGCGCGCCGTAGTCGGGCAGGGACGTGATCACGGCCTCGTTCTCGTCCGGCTCGAGCGAGCAGGTCGCGTAGACCAGCCGGCCGCCGGGCTTCACCATGGCGGCCGCGGCGGCGAGGATCGTCTTCTGCTTGTCCTGGAGCCGCCGCAGGTCTTCCTCGGTGCGGCGCCACTTGACGTCGGGGTTGCGGCGGAGGACACCGAGGTTGGAGCAGGGCGCGTCTACCAGCACGCGGTCGCACTTGCCGCGCCAGCGGCCCACCTGCGCCGCCGCGCCGCCGACGTGCGGCTCGATGATGTTGATGCCCAGCCGTGAAGTCGCCCGGCCCACCAGCTTGAGCCGCGCGGCCTGCGGGTCCATGGCGACGATGCGGCCGCGGTTCCGCATCAGCTCGGCCATGTGGGTCGCCTTGGTGCCGGGCGCCGCGCAGGTATCCGCCACGACCTCGCCCGGCTTAGGGTCGAGGAGGCGCGCCACGAGCATGGACGCCTCGTCCTGGATCGTGCACCAGCCCTCGGTGAAGGCGGTCCAGCGGCCGACGGCGCCGCGTTCGACGGTGAGCCCCTCGGGAGCGAGCGCGGTCGGGCGCGTCTCGGCCAGCTCTTCGTCGCGCAGGCGCGCCGCGAGCGCGTCCCGCGTGATGCGCAGTGTATTCACGCGGATCGTGGTGGGCGGGCGCTCGTTCGAGGCGAGCATGAGCGCCTCGGCTTCTTCTGGGCCGTAGCGGGCGATCCAGCGCGCCGCGATCCAGTCGGGGAAGGAGCAGCGCACGGCGATGGCCTCGTTTGGCAACGCGGGCAGCGGCGGCAGACCCGTGGCGCGCGTGAGCGCGCGCAGGACCGCGTTCACGAACTCGGGCGGGCCGGGCCTCTTGGACTTGATCTTGGCCAGGCTGACGGCCTCGTCCACCGCCGCCCAGCGCGGCACGCGATCGAGGAAGAAGACCTGGTAGGCGGTCAGGCGGAGCAGCGACCGCACCCAGGGGTCGAGCTTGTCGAGTGGGCGGTTGAGGTACGGGCCGAGGCGCCAGTCGAGATGGCGGCGCCAGCGGAGCGTACCGTAGACCAGCTCCGTGCAGAGCCCAGCGTCGCGTGGGTCGAGCCGCGCCTGCTCGAGCGCGTGCTCCAGCACGATGTCGGCGAAGGCGCGGTCCTCCTCGACGCGCACGAGGATGCGGAGCGCCTCGTAGCGCGCCTGTGAGACGGGGCCCACGCGGAGCACCGGGCTCACGCGCCGATCTCCGTGACTCGCGCGCCCGGCGGCAGTCGCGCGCCGCGCAGGAAGTCCTCCCACGCCATGGCCTTGCGGTTCTCGGGCTGAACCTCGACGGGCAGGAGCAGGCCTTGGCCCGTGGCGATGCAGAGCGCCCCCTCACCCTGCCCTCTCCCCCGATGGGGGAGAGGGTTCCCTCCGGCCCCTTCTCCTCGGTGGGGGAGAGGGTTCCTTGGGCCCCCGTCTCCTCGGTGGGGGAGAGGGTTCCCTTCGGCCCCCTCTCCCCTCTGGGGAGAGGGCTGGGGTGAGGGGCCTTCCACGAGCGTGCCGGGCGCGGCGTCGCTCGGGTGCGGCACGGTGGCGGCGCGCCAGATGAGGAGGCGGCCCGCTGGCGTCATCACCGCGGCGCCGGGCCAGGGATTGCAGCCGCGCACGCGGTTGACGAGGTCGCGCGCCGGCTCGGCAAGGCGCAGCCAGCCGTCTTCCTTCTTGAGCCGCGGCGCCATGGTGGCCTGCGAGTGGTCCTGGGGCCGCGGCGTCAGCGAATCCAGCTGCTCCAGCGTGCGGATCATCACGCGCGCGCCGATCTGGCTGAGCCGCGTTGAGAGCTCGCCCGCGGTCTCCCCGGGGCCTATGGGCGTGGACTCGGAGAGCAGCACGTCGCCCGTGTCCATGCCGGGATCCATCTGGAAGGTCGTGATGCCGGTCTCGGTCTCGCCGCGGATGATGGCCCATGCGATGGGCGCGGCGCCGCGGTAGCGCGGCAGGACCGAGGCGTGGACGTTGATGGAGCCGCGCGGCGGGACGTCGAGCACGGCCTTGGGGAGGATCTGGCCGAAGGCGACCACGACGGCGATGTCGGCGCCGACCACGCCCAGCCGCTCCGGCCAGCCGGGATCGCGCAGTCTCGGCGGCTGAAGCACCGGAAGGCCCGCGGCAAGGGCGCGATCCTTGACAGGCGGCGGCTGGAGATGTTGGCCGCGGCCGGCGGGCTTGTCGGGCTGGGTGACGACGGCGGCGACGGTGTGGCGCTCGAGGAGGGCCTCGAGCGTCGGCAGCGCGAACTCGGGCGTCCCGTAGAAGAGAACTCTCATCTGGATTGGGAACTCGCGTTCGAATCAGCTCTCGGCTCGCGCCGCTGGCGCTCACCTCGAACTGCCACGCGCTCGTGCCTGCGGCAGCTCGGCCGCGTCTCGGCTCGCACTACAGCGCGAAGGCTCGAGAGCGCCTCTCCTTGGGGAAGCCGTGCTTCTGGATCCGCTTTTTGATGCGGTCGCGCGCGACGGGCGAGAGGAGGTCGATGAAGAGGACGCCCTCCAGGTGGTCCATTTCGTGCTGGATGACGCGCGCCTGCATGCCCGTGGCCTCGAGGTCGAAGGGCTGGCCGTCATCGTCCGTCGCCTGGACGGTGATGGACTTGCTGCGCTCGACGTCGGCGAAGATGCCTGGGAGCGACAGGCAGCCTTCCTCGTCCACGACGGACCCGCTGCGGCTCGTGATGATGGGGTTGATCAGCGCGCGGGCGCCGCCCTTGCCGTCGTCCATGACCAAGAGGCGATAGGGAAAGCCCACCTGCGGCGCGGCCAGGCCGAGGCCGACCTGGTGGTACATGGTCTCGACCATGTCGCCGATCACCCGGCGGAGCTCCGGCGTGACCTCGCGCACATGCGCGGCCTTGCGCCGGAGCATCGGGTCGCCGTAGAGCTTGACTTCGAGCAGTGCCACGTGCGTGAGCCTCCTAGGAGTTGACCGGGTCCATCTCTATTTCTACCACACCGTGCGAGCGTCGTCCGCGCTCGAGAAAGGGGCGGAGCGCCTGGGAGACGAGACGCGGCAAATCGTCCGGGCCCTTGACCACGGAGCGCATGCGCGCCGCCGCGGTGGCCCCGGGGGCGCCGAGCGCCATGGGGGGATAGACGGTCAGCCCCTCAATGCCGGCGAGGGCGCCCGCGGCCTCCTCGATCAGCGTCTTGGCGTCGGCGGCCGTCTTGCCGCGCGCCGAGACGTGACAGAGGCGTCGGAAGGGCGGGTAGCCCAGCTCGGAGCGGAACTCCAGCTCCTGCCGGTAGAAGGCGTCGCGGTCCTGGCCGCGCACGGCGGCGACGGCGTAGTGGTCGGGGTGGAGCGTCTGGACGATGAGCCGGCCGCCCGCGCCGACCGCCTCGGCCGCTGACCAGAGAAGCTGGAAGGCGCGCTCGCCGGCGCGGAAGTCCGGCACGCGGAGAAAGCCGTCGAACCAGACGAAGCCGACGGCGCCCCACGGGCGCGTCTGCGCCCCGCGCAGGAGCGCGGGGGTGCCGACCTGCACCTGGGCGCCGGGGTCGGTTCGCGAGACCGTCAGACGAGGGAAGCGGCGGCGCACCGAGGCCTCGACGCGCTCGGCGTCCCAGCCGAAGGGCTGGAGGCGGTGGCCGCCGCAGCCTGGGCAGCGCTCGGGCAGGGCATCACTTCTTGCGCACAGCCTGCACGCGATCCCGCGGCGATCGCGGCGGAGCTGAAGCGCCACGCCGCACTCGGGACAGCGGAGGACGGCGCCGCAGTCGTTGCACCCGATGGCTCCGGCCGACCGGCTCACGATCAGCGCCACGCTCTTGCCGGCCCGCGACATGATCTCGATGGCGCGCGTCAGCGGGAGCGTCAGCGGATGATTGCGGAGGATGCCGCGCGTGTCGGAGGCGATCACCTCGGGCCAAGGCGCCGGCCCGTTGGCCACGCGCGTGACCGTGCCCGCTACGGACTTCTGCCAGACCTCGGCCGACGGCGCTCCCGCGAGCATGATCAGGCGGCTGCCGTCGAGCGCCGCTCGGCGGAGCAGGATGTCGCGCGAGTGAAGCCGCGGCGGCCCCGGCGGCTTGTGGGCGGGGTCCTGCTCGTCGAGCAACACGAGGGTTGCCGGCGGAGGGAGCGGCACCAGAAGCGCCCCGCGGGTGCCGACCACGACGCGGGCGCGCCCCCGGGCCGCGGCAAACCACGTCGCGCGCCGCTCCGCGGGGCCCGCGCCGCTGTCGAGGCGGGCCGCGTCGAGGCGCCGCGCCCACCGCGCCGCGCTGTCGGTGTCCGGCGCGATCACGAGCGCGCCGCCGGGCGCGTCTCCCAATGCCGCGACCAGACGCTCCTCGCGCCCCGCGTCCATCCAGATCTCCGGCGCCGGTGCCGCGGCGCCTCGTGCCGGCTCGAGAGGCGGGGCGAGGACTTCCGCGCGCTTCGAGCGTGGCGGCGGCGGCGGCGGTAGGAGAGCCAGGAGCGTCGAGCCCCACGAGGACAGGCTCTCGTCGGCGATCCAGCGGCCGAGCTCGAGGCCGCCCGCCGAGAGGATCGGCGCGGGCTCCACGACGTGCTGGATGGGACGCAGGCCCGCGGCATCGCCGTCGCGGAGCGCGACGACCACACCCACGCGCGTGCCGCGGCCGCCGAGCGGCGCGCTCACGCGCTGGCCGGGCGTCAGCTGGAGCGCGCCGGGAACGAGATACGAGAAGGGATGGTCGAGCGGCAGATCGAACACGACATCGGCGATCATCCGCTAGACTCCCTCTCCCCTCAGGGGAGAGGGCCGAGGGGAGAGGGCTGAGGAGAGGGCTGAGGGGAGGGCGTGGTCAGGCGCTCCCATTCGCGCCGGGCGAGCTTGAGGTCGTCCCAGGCCATGCGCTTGTACTGCTCTCCCGGATTGCGCAGGAGGAAGGCCGGGTGGAAGGTCGGCACCAGCACGATGTCGCGGTAGAAGTAGGCGCGGCCGCGGAGCTTGGTGATGCCCTCCTTGGTGCCGAGGAGCGTCTGCGCGGCGAAGTTGCCGAGGGCCAGGATCACCGCCGGCTGGATCGTGTCGAGCTGCGCCAGCAGGAATGGGTTGCACGCCGAGACCTCGTCGGGCTCTGGGTTGCGGTTGCGCTCGGGGCGGCACTTGACGACGTTGCAGATGTAGCAGTCGCGCTCGCGGTCGAAGTGGACCGAGGCGAGCATCTTGGTCAGGAGCTGGCCCGCGCGGCCGACGAAGGGCTTGCCCTGCTTGTCTTCTTCCTCGCCCGGTCCCTCCCCGATCACGACCAGCCGCGCATTCGGGTTGCCCGAGCCGAAGACGATCGTCGAGCGGCTTTGCGAAAGCTTGCAGCGCGTGCAGCCCTGGAGCGCCTTCTCCTGCGCGGCCAGCCCTTGTCCTGCGTCCGGCGGCTCGGGCCGGTTGAGCGCGATCTCCTTGAGGCCCAGGTCGCGGTGGTGGCGGAGGGTGTCGGCGACGGCGGCGAGCGCCTCGCCGAGGGCCGCGCGCGGATCCTCCATCGTGGTCAGCGAGAGGGCGTGCGGCGAGGCTTCGGGGCCGCGCGCAGCGCCAGCACGCGGTCCAGGATGGCGTGCGCCACCTGGATCTTGGTCATGCGCGGCAGGTCGAGCGCCCCGCCCCAGCGGTCCAGCAGGATGACCTGGTTGTCGTCGGCCTCGAAGCCGATGCCGTGCTGGCTGACGTCGTTGGCGACGAGGAGATCGATGCCCTTGGCGCGGAGCTTGTCGGCGGCGTGCGTCCGTACGTCGTTGGTCTCGGCGGCGAAGCCCACGAGAAAGGCGCCGCCCTTCTTCTGCGCCAGCTCTTTCAGGATGTCGGGGTTGGGCACGAGATCGAGGCTCCACCCGTCGCGCTTGCCGCCGGACTTGATCTTGGTCGCGCTCGGCCGCTCCACGCGGTAGTCGGCGACGGCGGCGGCCTTGATGACGACGGTCGCGGTACCCAGGTGCTGGAGCGCGGCCTCGCGCATCTCCTCGGCCGTCTGCACGGGGACGTAGACCGCACCCGCGGGCGGTTTGAGCGCCGTCGGCCCCGAGATCAGCACGACTTCCGCGCCGCGCCGGAGCGCCGCGGTCGCCACGGCGTGGCCCATCTTGCCCGAGGAGCGGTTCGAGAGGTAGCGCACGGGATCGATGGGCTCGCGGGTCGGCCCCGAGGTGACGAGCACGCGCTCGCCGGCGAGGTCGCGGACGGGCGTGAGCAGGCGCTCGACTTCTTCGACGATCACCTCGATCTCGGGCAGCCGGCCTCTGCCGCTCGACCCCGAGGCGAGCGCGCCCGCGTCGGGCTCGAGGACGCTCACGCCCCGCTCGCGCAGGGTGGCGACGTTGGCCTGCACGGCGGCGTGGTCCCACATGCCGCCGTCCATGGCAGGGGCCATGAGAACGGGGCACCGGGCCGCCAGCAGGAGCGTGGTGAGGAAGTCGTCGGCGATGCCGTGGGCGGCCTTGGCCAGGACATTGGCCGTGGCCGGCGCCACGACGAAGGCATGCGCCCGCTCGGCCAGCGCCACGTGCTCGACCGCGTCGTCGCTCTGCGGATCGAAGAGGTTCGACAGCACCGGCCGGCCCGACAGCGTCCGGAAGGTGAGGGGGGCGACGAAGTGCTCGGCGCCGGCCGTCATGACCACGGACACCTCGGCGCCGCGCGCGGTCAGCTCACGCAGCAGCAGCACCGCCTTGTAGGCGGCGATGCTGCCCGTGATGCCGAGAATGATCTGCTTGCCCGCGAGCGTCACGGCCGACTACTCCTTCGGGGCGTCCTCTTCGCGGACGCGGTAGCCGATCTTGGCCTCGGCGATCTCCTCGAGGGCCGTGCAGGTCGGCTTCTTGTGCTTGGTCTCGACCTGCGCCGCCGCGCCGCGGTTGAGTTGGCGCGCGCGCTTGGCCGCCAGGACCACCAGCAGGTAGCGGTTCGATACCTTGTCCAGGGACTGCTCGAGCGAGGGGAATGCCATTACTCTGGAACCTCCACGTCGGGAAATTTGAGAGTCAGCCGGCTCGTGCGCCAGCGCTCCGCCTGGATGACGGTGGCGAGCTGGTCCACGGCCTCCTTCACGTCGCGATTGATGATCAGGTAATCGTACTGCCGCCAGGCCGAGATCTCCTCGCGTGCCCGGGTGAGCCGGCGGGCGATCTCGACCGGCGCGTCGCTGTTGCGCTCCCTGAGCCGCGCCTCGAGCTCCTTCATGGACGGCGCCATGATGAAGATCGAGACCGCTTCGGGGTACCGCTGGCGCAGCTGCCGGGCGCCGTGCGTGTCGATATCGAGCAGCACGTCGAGCCCGCGGCTGAGCGCGCCCTCGAGCGCCCTCACCGGCGTGCCGTAGTAGTTGCCGTGAACCTCCGCCCACTCCGCGAACTCGTCCCGGTCGCGCATGTCGAGGAACTCGGCCTCGCTCACGAAGTGGAAGTCGGTGCCGTTGACCTCGCCCGCGCGCGGCAGGCGTGTCGTGTGCGAGACCGAGTAGAAGAGGTCGGGCACCAGGCGGCGCACCTCGTGACAGAGCGTGGTCTTGCCGGCCCCCGAGGGAGCCGAGACCACGACCAGCGCGCCGCGCCGCTTGATCAGCTCCATCTATCTCAGCACTTGCCTTATTCGATGTTCTGCGCTTGCTCGCGCAGTTTTTCGAGGGTGGACTTGGCGGCGATGGCGGCCTGCGAGAGCTCGAGGTCGTCCGCCTTGGAGCCGACCGTGTTCACCTCGCGGTTCATCTCCTGGATCAGGAAGTCGAGCGTGCGCCCCACGGCGCCGCCCTCGTCGAGCAGCCGCGCGAACTCGTCCATGTGCGCCCGGAGGCGCGCCAGCTCTTCGGTGATGTCGCTCTTCTCGGCCCACATCGCGACCTCGGTGGCGAGGCGCCCCTCGTCGAGCGGCGTCGCGCCGAGCAGCGCCTGGATGCGCTCGCGGAGCCGCTGCTGCTTGCGCTCGGTCGCCGCCGGCCCGCGCGCCGCCATCACGCCCACCTGCTCGCCCATGGCCGCCAACAGCGCGCGCAGCTCCTTGTCGAGTGCCGCGCCCTCGGTGTCGCGCCGCGCGCGGAGCTCTGCCAGCGCCTTGGCGAGCCCATCGTGGAGAAGCGGCCAGCCCTCTTCGGGAGACAGCGGCACCTGCTCCTCACGCGTGATCACGCCCGGTTGCTCGAGCATCCACTGGAGCGTCGGGATCCCGCCCAGCTTGAGCTCGTCGCCGGCCCTGCGGGCCATCTCGATGTACGCGCGCGCTTGCGCCATGTTGATCGTGAGGTCGGCCGAGGGCGCGCCTTCGATCGGGGCCACGCTCACGCCGACCTCGACCCGGCCGCGCTGGACCGCGCCCTGGATCACGCGCCGCGCGTCGAGCTCCAACGCCGAGAGGCCGCGCGGCAGCCGCAGCGCGATGTCGAGGTGGCGGTGGTTGAGCGACTTGCACTCCACAGACAGGCTCAAGCGGACCCCTGCGACTTCGGCGTGGCCATACCCGGTCATGCTGCGGATCATAGGGGCCTCTACCAGTCAGTGGAGGGGGAGGGAATCGCCGATTCCACTGACGGAGAATAGCCCAAAAAACCTTTGGTGTCAATGTGTTTGGGCCAATGCGCGATTGACACGGCATCGTAGGCAGGTGTACAGTGCCCGCCAGTTTCCCCACCGACCTCATGGAGGAATTCCCCATGGCACGAAAGCTCGACACCGCGGCCCCGTCGCGCCGCGATTTTCTCAAGACTGCCGGGCTGTTCGGCGGCATGGCCGCTGCCGGCTGGCCCGCGCTCGGACATGGCCAGGGGCTCAAGACGATCACGGCCTCCCACAGCGTCTCGACGTTCGTCTACGGCCAGCACCTGGTCGCCGCGCAGAAGAAGTTCTTCGAGGAGGAAGGGCTCAAGACTCCCGACTTTATCGTCCCGGGCGGCGGCGCCAAGGTCGTCCAGGCGCTCGCGGCGGGGCAGGTGCTGTTCGCCCTCGGCGACTCGAACCACCCGCTGAAGATCACGGAGAAGGGCAAGGACGCCCTCATGATCTTCGCCACCGACACGCGCTGCTCCTACGCCAACATCGTCGTGCGCAAGGAGCTCTTCGACAAGGGCGTCAAGAGCGTCGAGGCGCTGGCCGATCAGAAGCTGGTGGGCCGCAAGGCGGTGATCGCGGCGACGGCCATCGGCTCGGGCACCTACGTCTACGGCGTCTACGTGCTCAAGAACACGAAGGCCGCCGACGGCAAGCCCGTCAACGACTCCGTCGAGTGGGTCGGCGGCGGCGGTGACCTGACCATCCTCGGCGGGCTCAAGGCCGGTAAGTTCGACGCCATCATGGCCGTGCCCGAGTGGCAGTCCAAGGCCGTCGGCCAGGGCTTCGGCCAGCCCATCTACGACGTCCAGGACGAGAAGTCGTGGAACCGCGTGTTCGGCGGACCGATCCCGGTGACGGTGGGGTACGTGCTGAAGGAGACGATCGAGAAGTCGCCGGACCTGGTGCAGGGCTACGTCAACGCGTGCTACCGGGCGCAGCAGTGGATCCGCAAGGCCAAGGACGACGAGGTCGTGGACCTGCTCCAGAAGCCCTACCTCTCCACCTACACCCGCGAAGACATCCTGGAGTCCGTGCGCTACTACCGGACCATCTTCGACTGGGACTTCATCATCGAGGAGAAGGACTACGAGCGCGGGATGAAGGTGTGGGTGCCGCTCGCGGTGGAGAAACCCATTCCCTTCAAGCAGGCGGTGGACATGTCCTTCGTCAAGAAGGCGCAGGCCAAGTACAAGTAGTGCCGCTCGTCCGCATCGCGATTCGGGACCTCTCGAAGACCTTCGACACGGGCTCTCGAGAGGTCCCGGCAGTGTCCCGCGTGTCCTTCGACGTCCACGACAAGGAGTTCGTGGCCATCGTCGGCCCCTCCGGCTGCGGCAAGTCCACCATCCTCAACATGATCGGCTCGCTCATCGCGCCCTCCGGCGGCGAGATCCTGGTCGACGGCGAGCGCGTGGGCCCGCGCGCAGGCAAGCAGGTGGGCTACGTCTTCCAGAAGGACACGGTGTTTCCGTGGCGCACCGTGGCGCAGAATATCGCCCTCGGCCTCCAGTACCGGGGTGTGGCGACTGCGGAGATCCGCTCGCGGGTGACCGAGGCGGTTGCGCTCGCGGGGCTCGAGGGCTTCGAGGACGCCTTCCCCGCGACGCTCTCCGGCGGGATGCGCCAGCGCGTGGCCCTCATGCGCTCGCTGGTCGTCAACCCCGAGATCCTCTTGATGGACGAGCCCTTCGGCGCCCTCGACACCCACACCAAGCTCAACCTCCACGCCGAGCTGCTCTCACTCTGGGGCGCCCGGCAGCAGACGGTGGTCTTCGTCACCCACGACCTCTCGGAGGCCATCACGCTCGCCGACCGCATCGTCGTCATGACGCGGCGGCCTGGGCGCGTCAAGCTGGTCTACGACGTGATGCTGCCGCGGCCGCGCGACGTGATTCGCTTGCGCGAGACGGCCGAGTACCTGCGCGAGTACGGCGAGATCTGGCACGCGCTCGGCGAGGAATTCCAGGAGCGCGCGTGATGTTCGAGCTGAGACGCGGCCCGCTGTTCGAGCTGAGGGGCGGTCTCTGGCCGTCGCGAGGCGAGGCCCGAGTGGATCAGCGGCGAGGCGAGGGTTGAATGAAGACAAGGGATCGCTGGAGCGTGTGGGCGTGGCGGCTCGGCATCCTCGTGGTCTTTCTCGGGGCCTGGGAGTACCTGACCGGCATCAAGGCCATCTCGAAGACGCCGGGGCTCTACTGGATCGACCCCTTCTTCATCAGCCGGCCGTCCGTGATCGCGCAGCGCTTCCTGTACCTGACGTCGGACAAGGTCCGCCTGACCATCTGGCAGATGGCGCTCTCGACCATACAGTCCACCCTCTGGGGCTTTCTGGTCGGCATCACCACAGGCTTCGCCGCGGGGTTGGTGCTGGGGCGAAGCGACCGGATCGCGCGGATCTTCGACCCGTTCATCGTGGCCTTCAACTCGCTGCCGCGCATCGCCCTGGTCCCGCTCATCACCATGATCTTCGGCTTCGGCCTGCTCGCCAAGATCGTGCTCGCCTGGAGCATCGTCTTCTTCATCGTGTTCTTCAACACGTTCCAGGGCGCGCGGAGCGTGGACGCCGACCTCATCCACAGCGCCCGCTTCCTCGGCGCCGGCGACGGGCAGATCATGCGCACCGTGATCGTGCCCTCGACGCTTGCCTGGACCTTCGCGTCGCTGACGCCGTCCATCTCCTTCGCGCTGATCGGCGTGGTCGTGGGCGAGTTCATCGGCGGCGAGTCGGGCGGGGGGCTCGGCTACCTCATCATCCAATCGCTCGGCACGCTCAACTCCGCCGACATGATGGTGGCGCTCTTCGTCTTGGGCGCGATCGGCATCGTGATGGCGCTCGGCATCAGGCAGATCGAGACGCGCCTGCTCCGCTGGCGCCCCGAGTACCAGAAGCGCTAGCAGGCTGAGAGTTCTTCGGTGTGCTGCTAGGTGTCTGCGCTTGGCGTGTCGGGGTCGCCCCAGTGGCGCCAGACGTGTAGGCTCATCGCGCCCAGCCCTACCAGCACCGCCGCCGCCATGACGACTCCGCCCACGAACGGCAGCTGGTTGACGAGCGCCAGGACGGCCAGGGCCAGGATGAGCCACAGCACCCGCGTGGTCCTGGATCGCCGCCCGTGGCGGAGGAAGGTGCGGGCGCCGACATCACCCAGGAAGAAGACCGTCACGAGAAATCCCACGAGCAGCGCCGCGAAGTAGAGCACGAAGAGGATGAGCCCGAGCGGGATGCCGAGGATCGTGAGCATGGTCAGGATCGCGGCCACCGGTATGGCGACGACGAACAGGAGGCCGATGCCGAGACTCTTGGCCGGGTCCGAGCCGATGGTGTGCGAGGCGAGCACCGTGAAGCCGGGGAAGAGCAGGTAGAGGGCGACTCCCGTCACGATCAGTCCCGCCATGAAGAGGAGGCGCGAGACGGTGAGGAGGGCCGTGCCGGTGCGCGTAAGCGCGCGCGGCAGCTCCGGCAGGTTGTGGGTGACCCGGCCCTGGATCTTCGCCTTGCGGTCGATCTTTGCGTCCCGCGGGCTCCAGTACGTCAAGCTGCCCTTGATGCGCGCCGTCGGGAGCACTTCGATCTCCTGGGCGACCAGCTCGACGTCGCCCTGGAACTCTCCCGCGAGCACGATCACGGCGCCCGCCGCGTACAGCTTTTTCGCGATCCTTCCGCCTACGCGCACCTCGCCGCCGACCAGGCGTGCGCGCCCGTCTATGACCGCCTCGGGAGTCAGGACCACCGTGCCGCCGCCCGCGTTCAGGTTGCGCGCGACGTGCCCAGTGATCGTGACGGCGCCGCCGGCTGCGCGCACGTTGCGGACGACGTTGCCCCCGGCGACGACGGAGCCGGCGACGGCGATGAGGTTGCCTTCGACGCGCCCGGCGGTGACGACGCGGCCTCCGGCCGCGACGAGGTCGCCCTCCACGTCGGCCTGGATGTCCACCCCGCCGCCGAAGGCGTACAGGTCGCTGGCCACGGCGGGGCCGCTCTTGACCACCGTCTGGCCGACCTGTGGGTCGGCGGCGCGCGCGCCGGGCGCGGGAGCGAGGAGCGCCAGGGTCGCCACGGCCAGGCAGGTGCGGGTCAGCCGCGCGTAAAAGTCCACGTCGAGAGTGTCCCCTCGCGCGCGCGTCTTCGTCAAGCGGCTAGCAGGCGGCTGAAAAAGGCCCATCTGCTTCGTTGACGCCCTCGGTCGCACGCTCGTGGCCGTTCGAGCTGAGTGGCGGTGCCACGAGGCGAGGGCTGAGATAGTCGTACGCGTGCGGAATCAACTCAGCCCTCGTCTCACGACGGCATACGCCGTCGCTCAACTCGAACAGCGGGGCGTCGCCTCGCATCTGGACCTTTTTGAGCCGCCTGCGGGTTCTTCAGCGGCCTGCTAGGCGAGGCGGGCGTGGCAGTTCGAGCTGAGGGCGGAGCCCGAGGCGAGGGCTGAATAAAGCCGGCGAGCTGGAGAGGCTGGGACTAGGCGAGGCGGGCGATGTACGGGAGATTGCGATACTGCTCCTGCGCGTCGAGGCCGTAGCCGACCACGAAGACGTCCGGGATCTCGCGGCCGACATAGTGCAGGGTGACGTCGGCGGGCCGCGCGCGCCGCTTGACGACGAAAGCGCAGGTCCGGAGCGAGGCGGGCCGGCGCGTCTGGAAGTTGCGCAGGAGATAGGAGAGGCTGAGGCCGCTGGCGCAGATACCTTCGACCACGAGGACGTCCTTGCCCTCGAGCGGCTCGTCGAGGTCTTTCCTGATGCGGACGACTCCGGAGGTCGTCACCTGGCCATACGGGACGATGGAGATGAAGTCGAGCGTCGCCGGCACCGTGAGAGCGCGCAGCAGGTCCGCGAGGAAGACGGCGGCGCCTTTGAGCACGCCGACCAGGTGGAGGGGCTTGTCGGCGTAGTCGGCCGAGATTTGGAGGGCCAGCCGCGCCACCTCCGCGCGGATCGCCGATTCGTCCAGCAGCACCTCGCCGACGCCGTCGCCTACGCCATCGCCAACGGGGGCCATCAAGCGAACCGGCTGGCCTTGATGAACTCGCGGGATTGCGCGATCGAGGCCGCGTCCACCGCTCCCGTGCGCTCCCATTCGTCGAAGCACTGGGAGATGGTCAGGATGGTGTGGAGCGCGTACCCCTTGGAGGCGAGGAGCTCGCGGCCGCCCTGCTCGCGGTCGATCAGGATGACGAGGTCCTTGACGATGAGCCCCGCCTCCTCGAGCACCTCGATCGCCTCGAACTTGCTGCCGCCGTCCGTGATGATGTCGTCGATCAGGACCACGCGGTCCCCCGGCTTGAACACGCCCTCGATGCGCCGCTTGGTGCCGTAGCTCTTCTCTTCTTTCCGGGGGTAGATGAGGGGCAAATTGCCGGCGAGGGATGCCGAGACCGCGAGCGGCAGGCCCGCGTAGGGGATGCCGGCGATGCGTTCGCCCGCGCAGCGGCTCACCTCGGCGGCCATGAGCACGCCGATCCGCCGCAGGACGTCGGGGTAGCAGATCACCACGCGGAGATCGATGTAGAAGGGCGACTTGATCCCGGATTTGAGGGTGAACTCGCCGAAGCGGATGGTCCCGATCTCGAAGAGGCGCTGGATCAGCACCGCGTGCTCGGTGTTCGGGCTCATGCGCGCATCTCGGACAGGATGCCCTCGGCCGCCCGGGCGGGGTCGGCCGCGCCCGTGATCGGGCGCCCCACGACGAGATAGTCGGCCCCCGCCTCGACCGCGGCCCGCGGCGTGGCCACGCGCGACTGGTCGTGGTGCTCGCTGCCTGCCGGCCGCACGCCCGGCGTGACGACGGTCCACCCGTGCCCCATGGCGTTCCGGATGGCGCGGATCTCGTTCGGGGAGGCGACGTTGCCGTCGAGCCCGGCCTCGCGCGCGAGCGTACAGAGGTGGAGCACGTGCCCCTCGACCGAGGAGGCGACGTGCAGCTCGCCCGCCAGCGCGGCGCGGTCGAGGCTCGTCAGCACGGTGACCGCGATGACGAGCGGGCGGGGAAGGCCGAGGGTGTGGGCGGCTTCGGCGGCGCCGCGGGACGCTGCGCTCATCATGGCGCGCCCGCCCGAGGCGTGGACGTTGAACATGAAGACGCCCAGCCTCACGGCCTCTCGCGCCGCCCCTTCGATGGTGTTCGGGATGTCGTGGAACTTGAGATCGAGGAACACCTGGCCGCCGCGCTTCCGCACGGCGTCGACGACGGCCGGGCCGGCGGCGGTGAAGAGCTGCGAGCCGATCTTGAAGCGCGTCACCTGGCCGGCGAGCGCGTCCACGAGCCCGGTCGCGCGGTCGAGCGAGTCGACGTCGAGCGCGACTATTAGCCGATCCGCGGGTAGCCGATCCGCGGGCAACCGGTCCTTAGGATCGCGGGGCATGGTAGTCCTGGAGCGGCTGCACGGTCATCTCTCCTTTGAGCAGCGCCTCGATGCCGCCGACCGCCGCCTGGGCGCCGTCCACCGTCGTGTAGTAGGGGATGTTCTGCGTCACCGCCGTCCTGCGTATGAGGTAGGAGTCCTTGCGGGCCCGGCCGTCCTCCGGCGTGTTGAAGACCAGGGCGATCTCGCCGCGCTTCATGAGGTCCACGACGTTGGGGCGCAGGCTTTCGTTGACCTTGTGGACCAACTCGACCGTCATGCCCTGGCGCCTGAGGAGCTTGGCCGTGCCGACGGTGGCCACGAGCGAGAAGCCCATTTCGGCCAGCCGCTTGGCGGCCTGCAGCACGGCGCGCTTGTCGCGGTTCTTGACCGAGAGGAACACCTTGCCGGACGTCGGCAGCGGCGAGCCGGCGGCGATCTGCGCCTTGATATAGGCTTTGCGGAAGTCGCGGTCGATGCCCATGACCTCGCCCGTGGATTTCATCTCCGGCCCGAGGACCACGTCCACCCCCGGGAACTTCACGAAGGGGAAGACCGCCTCCTTGACCGCGATGTGCCCCACCTCGCGCTCCTCGGCGAAGCCGAGGTCGCGCAGGCGCTGCCCCAGCATCACCTTGGTCGCGAGCTTCGCCAGCGGCACGCCGATGGCCTTGGAGACGAACGGCACGGTACGCGAGGCTCGCGGATTGACCTCGAGCACGTAGACCGTCTCGTTCTTGATCGCGAATTGGATGTTGAGGAGCCCGATCACGCCCAGCTCGCGGGCGAGGGCGCGGGTCTGGACCTTGATCCGCTCGATCTGGTCGTCGCCGAGCGAGTAGGGGGGCAGGGCGCAGGCCGAGTCGCCCGAGTGGATCCCGGCTTTTTCGATGTGCTCCATGACGCCGCCCACCACGACGCGCTCGGCGTCCGCGATGGCGTCCACGTCCACCTCGATGGCGTCCTCGAGGAACTTGTCCACGAGGACCGGGTGCTCGTCGCTCACCCGCACGGCCTCGGACATGTAGCGCTGGAGATCCTCGCGGTCCCAGATGATCTGCATGGCCCGCCCGCCGAGCACGTAGGAGGGGCGGACCAGCACCGGGTAGCCGATTCCCTCGGCGATCCGCTCGGCTTCGTCGTACGAGCGCGCGGTCTCGCCCGGGGCCTGCTGGAGCCGCAGGTCGGTGAGCAGCGCGGCGAAGCGCTTGCGGTCCTCCGCGCGGTCGATGGCGTCCGGCGGCGTGCCGAGGATGGGCACGCCCGCCTTTTCGAGCGGGACGACCAGCTTGAGCGGCGTCTGCCCGCCGAACTGGACGATGACGCCCCGCGGCCGCTCGCGCTCCACGACGTTCATCACGTCCTCGAAGGTGAGCGGCTCGAAGTAGAGCCGGTCGGAGGTGTCGTAGTCGGTGGAGACCGTCTCCGGGTTGCAGTTGACCATGATCGCCTCGACGCCCGCCTCCTTGAGCGCGAAGGCCGCGTGCACGCACGCGTAGTCGAACTCGATGCCCTGGCCGATGCGGTTGGGGCCGGAGCCGAGGATGACGACCTTCTCCCGGTCGGTGGCCGGCGCCTCGTCCTCCTCCTCGTACGTCGAGTAGAGGTAGGGCGTGTGCGCGACGAACTCAGCGGCGCAGGTGTCCACCATCTTGAAGGTCGCCCTGATCCCGGCCCGCAGGCGCGCGGCCCGGACCTCGGCCTCCGTCGTTCCGCAGAGCTCGGCGATCCTCCTGTCCGCGAAGCCCATCTGCTTGGCCTGCCGCAGCACGTCGGCATCGCCGAGCCCCGCGGCGCTGATCTCGCGCTCGAACTCGACGATCTCGCGGATGTTCTCGAGGAACCACGGGTCGATGGCGGACAGCGCGCGGAGCTCCTGCGTGCCCATCCCGCGGCGATAGCCCTCGGCGACGGCGAAGCAGCGCTCGGCATTGGGCACCCGGATCTTCTGGCGCAGTCCCTCGTCGTCGGCCGGCGCCTTGTCCATCACGAGCCCCCAGCGGTCCTGCTCGAGCGACCGGACGGCCTTCTGGAGCGCCTCCTTGAAGGTCCGCCCGATGGCCATGGCCTCGCCTACCGACTTCATCTGCGTCGTCAGCGTCTGGTCCGCCTCGGGGAACTTCTCGAAGGCCCAGCGCGGGAACTTGACGACGCAGTAGTCGATCGCGGGCTCGAAGGAGGCCGGCGTCTCCCGCGTGATGTCGTTCCGCAGCTCATCCAAGGTAAACCCCACCGCCAATTTGGCGGCGATCTTGGCGATGGGGAAGCCCGTCGCCTTGGAGGCCAGCGCCGAGGAGCGGGAGACGCGCGGGTTCATCTCGATGACGACCATGCGCCCGTCCGCCGGGTTGACGCCGAACTGGATGTTGGAGCCGCCCGTCTCGACGCCGATCTCGCGGATGATGGCGAGCGAGGCGTCGCGCATCCGCTGGTACTCCTTGTCGGTCAGCGTCTGGGCGGGCGCCACGGTGATCGAGTCGCCCGTGTGGACGCCCATCGGGTCGAAGTTCTCGATCGAGCAGATGATGACGACGTTGTCGGCGAAGTCGCGCATGACCTCGAGCTCGAACTCCTTCCAGCCGATCACCGACTCCTCGACGAGGACCTGGCCCGCGGGGCTCTGCTGGAGCCCCCACCTGACGGCCGCTTCGAGCTCCTCCGGGTTGTACGCGATGGACCCGCCCGTGCCGCCGAGCGTGAACGACGGGCGGATGATGAGGGGGAAGCCGATCTTGTGAGCGCGCAGGCTGGCGACGGCGTCCTCGTGGCTCCGCGCGAAGAAGCCCTTGGGCATCGCGAGGCCGATCCGCGCCATCGCCGCGGCGAAGAGGTGTCGGTCCTCGGCCGTCTTGATGGCGGGCAGCTTGGCGCCGATCAGCTCGACGCCGAAGCGGTCGAGCGTGCCGTCCTCCGCCAGCGTCACCGCGAGATTGAGCGCCGTCTGGCCGCCGACCGTCGGCAGCATGGCGTCGGGCCGCTCGCGCTCGATGACCTTGGCAACGAACTCCGGGGTGAGCGGCTCGATGTAGGTGCGGTCCGCCATCTCGGGGTCGGTCATGATGGTCGCCGGGTTCGAGTTGACCAGGACGACCTCGAAGCCTTCTTCCCGCAGCGCCTTGCAGGCCTGGGTGCCCGAGTAGTCGAACTCGCAGGCCTGGCCGATGACGATGGGCCCGGAGCCGATCAGCAGGATCTTCCGGATGTCGGTGCGCTTCGGCACGTGCTACGCCTCGACGGCCCCGTAGACGATGGAGGTCTCGGGCGCGGCCTCTTCGCGTTTGTAGAGCACGTCGTCGAGCCGTCCGGAGCCGATCCAGACCGCTTCGCCGTTGCCCCAGAGCTTTTCGCCCAGCACGCTCATGCGCTTTTCCACGCGCTCCTTGATGGCGTGCCCCTCCATGGCGAGCTCGCTCTCGACGGTGAAGGCGGCCCACTCCGGCTTCTGGCCCGTCTCCTCGGTCTTCCGGTACGAGATCAGGTATTTGGGCATCCGATCACCCTCCTTCCATGGTCTTGATGAACCGTTGGAACAGGTAGTGAGAGTCGTGAGGCCCCGGCGAGGCCTCGGGGTGGTACTGGACGGAGAAGACGGGCAGCTCGCGGTGGCTCATGCCCTCCGAGGTGCCGTCGTTCAGGTTGACGTGCGTCTCGACGAGCCCGGCCTTGTCCACCGACTTCGGGTCCACGGCGAAGCCGTGGTTCTGCGCGGTGATCTCGACACGCCCGGTCAGTAGGTCTTTCACCGGATGGTTGGCGCCGTGATGGCCGAACTTGAGCTTGTAGGTCCTGCCGCCGAAGGCCAGCCCCAGGATCTGGTTGCCGAGGCAGATGCCGAAGATCGGCGCCTTGCCGATGATCCCGCGGACGGATTCGACCAGGTACGGCACGCCCTCCGGGTCGCCCGGGCCGTTCCCGAGGAAGACGCCGTGAGGCTTCCGCTCGAGCACGGCCGCCGCCGGCGTATTCGCGGGCACCACCTCGACCTCGCAGCCCACCGAGGACAGCTCGCGCAGGATATTGCGCTTGATCCCCGAGTCGAAGGCGACGACGCGGAAGCGCGCCTTGGGCGGGCGCGTGTAGCCCTTGGCGATGGTCCATTCACCCTCGCTCCAGACGTATGGCGCGTCCACGGTTACTTCGCGGACGAGGTCCCGGCCGACCAGGCCCGGCAGGGCCCGCGCCCGCTCGACGACGCGCCCCGCATCCGCGTCCTCGGTCGAGATGATGCCCTCTTGCGCGCCGTGGTCCCGCAGGTGGCGCGTGAGCGCGCGCGTGTCGATGCCCTGGATGCCGACGATGCCGTGCTCGCGCATGTAGTCCTGGATCGCCACGCGCCCGCGCCAGTTCGACGGGTACGCGCAGGCCTCCTTCACGATGAAGCCGTTGACCCACGGCCGCCGTGACTCGACGTCTTCCGGGTTGATCCCGTAGTTGCCGATGAGCGGGTAGGTCATGCAGACGAGCTGTCCGTGGTACGACGGGTCGGTCATGATCTCCTGGTAGCCCGTCATGGAGGTGTTGAAGACCACCTCCCCGTGGGCCTCGCCCGCGGCGCCGCAGGCCCGGCCCTTGAAGACGCGCCCGTCGGCGAGCGCGAGCAGCGCGGCCGTCATGCCGGGACTACCATGCCGCCGACGATCGTCATCACGGCCGCGCCGGTGCCCGTGAAGCCCGCGAAGGGCGTGTTGCGGGCGCGCGAGCGGAACTTCCCGGGCTCGACCGTCCACGCGCGCTCGAGGTCAAGCACGGTGATGTCCGCCGGCGCGCCCTGCGCCAGGCTTCCGCCGGGCAGGTTCAGCAGCCGCGCGGGTCCCGGGGAGAGCCGCTGGACGAGCGTGGGCAGGTCCATGCGCCCGGCGCGCACCAGCCGGTCGAGCAGCAGCGGCACCGCCGTCTCGAGACCGACCACACCGTTGGCGCACTCCCCGAACTCGCCCTCCTTCTCGGACAGCGCGTGCGGGGCGTGGTCCGTCGCGATGCAGTCGATGGTGCCGTCGAGGAGGCCCTCGAGCACCGCCTCGACATCGCGCTTGGTGCGGAGCGGCGGCGCCATCTTGGTGTTGGGGTCGTACTCACGCACGGCCTCGTCCGTCAGCAGGAGGTGGTGCGGCGTCACCTCGGCCGTCACCCGCACGCCGCGCGCCTTGCCGTCGCGGACGAGGCGGACCGACCCAGCCGTCGAGACGTGGGCGATGTGGACGTGCGCCCCCGTCAGCTCCGCCAGCAGGATGTCGCGCGCGACCATGACGTCCTCGGCGGCCCAAGGCTGGCCCAGGAGCCCGAGCTCGGTCGAGACCAGCCCCTCGTGCATCGCTCCGCTGTGGGCCAGGTGCTCGTCCTCGGCGTGGCTGATGATGGGCGTGCCGAAGGGCAGGGCGTACTCCATCGCGCGGCGGTAGATCTCGGCGTTCATCACGCACTTGCCGTCGTCGGAGAAGGCGACGCAGCCGGCCTCGGCCAGCTCGGCCATCTCGGCGAGCTCCTGCCCCTGGAGCCCGCGCGTGACGGCGCCGATCGGGTAGACCCGCACGACGCCTTCGACGCGCGCCTTGGCCAGGATGTAGTCGGTGACCGAGCGGTTGTCGTTGACGGGCAGCGTGTTCGCCATGCAGGCGACGGCCGTGAAGCCTCCCGCCGCCGCCGCGCGCGTGCCGCTGGCGATGGTCTCCTTGTACTCGTAGCCCGGCTCGCGGAAGTGGACGTGGATGTCGATCAGGCCCGGGCAGACGACCTTGCCCGCGGCGTCCACGATCTCGGTGCCCTCCGGGGCCTTGAGTCCCCTGCCGACCTTCCCAATGGCGCCGTCGGCGACGAGCACGTCGGCCACGGCGTCGAGGTCGTTGGCGGGATCCACGACGCGGCCGCCCTTGATGAGGAGGCTCATGCCGCCTTCCCTCCCGCCAGCAGGTAGAGCACGGCCATGCGCACCGCCACCCCGTTGGTGACCTGGTCGAGGATGACCGAGTACTGGCTGTCGGCGACCTCGGGCGAGATCTCGACGCCGCGGTTCACCGGCCCGGGATGCATGATCAGGACGTCGGGGCGGCAGTGCTTGAGCCGGTCGAGACCCAGCCCCCACACGCGCGAGTACTCGCGCAGCGAGGGGATGAAGCCGCCCGTCATCCGCTCGTGCTGGAGGCGGAGCATCATGATGACGTCGGCGTGCGCGATGGCTTCCTCCAGCCGGTGGCTGACCTTGACGCCCATCTCCTGGCAGGCGGGCGGGATCAGCGTCGGCGGCCCCGCCACCGTCACCGTCATGCCCATCTTGCGCATGCCGTGGATGTTGGAGCGCGCCACGCGGCTGTGGGTGATGTCGCCCACGATGGTGACGTTGAGCCCCTCGAGGTGGCCCTTCTTCTCACGGATCGTGAGGAGGTCGAGCAGCGCCTGGGTCGGGTGCTCGTGCGCCCCGTCGCCCGCGTTGACCACCGAGCACTTGAGGTGCTTGGCGAGCAGCGCGGGGCCGCCCGCCGCCTTGTGGCGCACCACGACCACGTCCGGGCTCATGGCCTCGATGTTCTTCGCCGTGTCGAGGAAGCTCTCGCCCTTCTCTGCGCTCGAGCCCGAGACGGAGAAGTTGATGACGTCGGCCGAGAGCCACTTGCCCGCGATCTCGAAGGAGGTGCGCGTCCGCGTCGAGGCTTCGTAGAAGAGGTTGACGACGGTCTTGCCGCGCAGCGCCGGCACCTTCTTGATCTCGCGGGTCGCGATCTCCTTCATCGACTCGGCCGTGTCGAGCAGGTCGGTGATCTCGGCCGGTTCGATGTCCTGCATGCTGACGAGGTCCTTCCGCGTCCAAGGCATGGCTTACTCCTCCCGTTCTTTCTTCGCTCGCCTCGCCTCCGGCTGCGGCTCGCCCTCCACGGGCTCCTGGATGACGACGCGGTCCTGGCCGTCGTGCTCGCGGAGCATGACGGCGACGGTTTCCTTGCGGCTCGTGGGCAGGTTCTTGCCGACGTAGTCGGGACGGATGGGCAGCTCGCGGTGGCCCCGGTCGACCAGGACGGCCAGCCGGATCACGCGCGGGCGGCCCAGGTCCATGAGCGCGTCCATGGCCGCCCGGATCGTCCGGCCGGTGAACAGGACATCGTCCACGAGTACGACCGTCAGGTTCTTGAGCGGGAAGGGGATCTCGGTGCTCCGGACCTGGGGCTGCTCCGCGCGGCTGCCGAGATCGTCACGGTAGAGCGTGATGTCGAGCGCGCCCACCGCGGGGCGCTTGCCCTCGATCCCGGCGATCTTCTCGGCGATGCGCCCGGCGAGCGTCTCGCCGCGCGTCTTGATGCCGACGAGCGCCAGGTCGGCGCCGCCCGCCTGCTCAACGATCTCATGCGCGATGCGCGTCAGCGCACGGTCGAGCCCCGCCTGGTCCAGCACTTCCGCCTTCTGCTTCGGGGCGGTCACGGCGCCGCCTCTCCCTCTCCCCGCTGGGGAGAGGGCCGCAGTTCGAGCTGAGACGTTGGCGGCGAGGCGAGGGCTGAGAAGGTGAGGGGGCCCGCCGCCGGGCAAAAAAAACGCCCCGAATACAGATCGGGGCCGCACAGCCTAGTCTCCATGTGCTTCATGCCTGCTCCTTGCGGGCCTCTCAGGGTCCGCTTAAAGGAGAGAATCAAGATACGGCGTTACTTTACCTCCCGGGTGCGTGCGGTGTCAAGGGGTGACCGTGCCTTCTCGCATGGTGACGGTGTTGTCGAAGGGCCCCGGGTTCATGATCGGCACCCGATCGGCCGGCGGGAGCAGCTCGCTCGCGGCCCTATCCTGCCGACACTCGGCGACCACGAGCAGGGCGAGGCCTTCTCGCGTGCCATCGGGAGGACAACATGCTGGATGAGGCCCTCTGGGATCCCGATAACGAAGCCGTTTGGCAGGAAAAGGTCCCGGGCGAAAACCGGGCGATCACCCTCCGGCACCCCACGTACCCGTACCCTGGGCTGTGGACGACCACAAACCCCGACGATCTGACGAAGATCGCAGCCGCATATCTTCGGAAGGTCGTAGGCAAGTTCGGCCTGCGCCGAGTGGGGCGAGGAGGCCATGGTCGCCGGCGACATCATCGAGGCCATCCCCGCCGCGCTTCGGCGGCGGGGATGGGGCGAAGGAGACCTTTGCTTCCCGCAGCCCGGAGGACACCCAGGCCATCGGGGCGCGGCTGGGCGCGCGGCTCACGGCGGGCGACGTCGTCGCCTGCATCGGTGAGCTCGGGGCGGGGAAGACCTGCTTCCTCCAGGGCCTGGCCCGCGGCTTGGGCGTCCAGGCCGACGTGACGAGCCCGACCTTCGTCCTGATCAACCACTACCGCGGCCGGCTGCCCGTCTATCACGTCGACGCCTACCGGACGGAGAGCCTCACCGAGCTGGTGGACCTGGGCGTCGAGGAGCTCTTCCACGGCGACGGGGTGACCGTCGTCGAGTGGGCCGACAAGCTCCTGCCGCTCCTGCCGCCTCACGCGATCACGGTGACCATCACGGGGCTGGGCGACGAGCCCCGCCAGATCCCCCTCGCCCGCCAGATCCCCCTCGAAGGTCCCGTCAGCCTCGTCGGCTGCGCGGAATCGGTTCCAGGGGGCTGAAGGCCTGCTCGCGGGAGCAGTAGGGGCATGAAGCACCTTGACAATCGCTGAGATAGAGGCGCAGAGTTCCCGTGCTTCGAATCGGACCCCCGGCAGCCAGTCGCTGATTTCGCTGAGCGAGTGGGGCGTCCCTGGGGCCGGTTGGTCCGCGAACCCGGCTGGCAGGGGCAGCCCGCTTTGCCGGTCGGCCTGGGGGAGCTTGGCTATGCAGTGTCCGCGTTGCCAGATTGCTAACCGCGACGGCGCTGAGTTCTGCCGAGACTGCGGAACGCGTCTCGAAGTCACCTGCTCGGCGTGTGACAGCCGGCTTGAGCCGGGAAGCAAGTTCTGCGATAGCTGTGGCACCGTATTGCTGACTTCTGCCCAACCATCAGCAGCAACCCGCTTCGCCTCACCGGGCAACTACACTCCGAAACACCTCGCCGAGAAGATTCTGACCTACCGGAGTTCCCTCGAGGGAGAGCGAAAGCAGGTGACGGTCCTTTTCGTGGACGTCCTGGGATTCACCGCCCTCTCGGAGCAGCGCGACCCGGAGGACGTCCACGGCTTCATGACCCGGGCTTTCGAATTGATGTTGGCCGAGGTTCACCGCTACGAGGGAACCGTCAACCAGTTCCTCGGCGACGGCATCATGGCTCTGTTCGGGGCCCCGATCGCCCACGAGGACCATCCCCAGCGAGCGGTGCGCTCGGCGCTCGGAATCCGCAGGGTCCTGCATGAGTACGGGGACGAGCTGCGGCGTCGGCACGGGATCAGTTTCCAGGTCCGGCAGGGGCTCAACACGGGGCTTGTGGTCGTCGGGGGAATCGGCAGCGATCTCCGAATGGACTACACGGCGGTCGGCGATACCACGAACGTCGCAGCGAGGTTGCAGCAGGCCGCTGATCCCGGCCGTATCGTGACATCCGAGGCCACCCACCGCCTGGTCGCGGGATACTTCTACACGCGGCCGTTGGGCGATCTTGTAGTCAAGGGGAAGGCCGGGCCTGTCACCGCCTGGGAGGTCATTTCCGCCCGAACGCCGCGGAGCCGCTTCGAGGTAGAAACCGAGCGGGGCCTTTCGCCCTTCGTGGGCCGTGAGCGCGAGATGGGGCTCCTCGCCGACTGCTTTGAAAAGGCCAAGAGCGGCCACGGGCAGCTCGTCTTTCTCGCCGGAGAACCGGGTATCGGGAAGTCTCGCCTCCTCTTCGAGTTCCGCCGCCGCCTCGGCGGGGATATGACCTGGCTCGAAGGGCACTGCTTGTCCTTCGGTCGCTCCATCGCCTTTCATCCCCTAATCGACCTGCTCAAGAGCAACTTCAAGATCGAAGAGGGTGACGTAGAGGGGACGATCGTGGAGAAGATCGACCGGAATGTCCTCCGCCTCGGCGAGGATCTCCGGCCGACTCTCCCGTACCTCCGCTATCTGCTTTCGGTGGATGCCGGGGATCCGGCGGTCCTGACCATGGATCCGAAGCAGCGCCGCGCAGCGATGTTCGACGCCCTCCGCCGTCTCCTTGGGCGGGCCGCCGAGGTGCGCCCCCAGGTCGTGATCTATGAGGACGTGCACTGGATGGACAAGGCCAGCGAGGAAATGCTGGCCGCGACGGCCGACATCATCCCCACGAGCCGGTTCCTCCAGATCCTGACCTACCGGACCGGGTACACGCACCCCTTCGGCGACCGGACCTACCATACGCGGATTGCCCTCGATGTGCTGTCCAGCGACGACAGCGCGGAGTTGGCGCGGGCGATCCTGGCCGCCCAGAGCCTCCCGGAGGACCTCATGGCGTTGATCGCCAGGAAGGCCGAGGGCAATCCCTTCTTCGTCGAGGAGGTCGTGAAGTCCCTTCGCGAGCTCAAGGTCATCCGGCCGTCGGGGGGCGGCTATGTCCTGGCCAAGCGCCTCGATGAGACCGTGGTCCCGGACACGATCCAGGACATCATCATGGCCCGGATCGACCGGCTCGAGGAGGGGCCCAAGAAGACGCTCCAGTTGGCGTCGGTCATCGGCCGGGAGTTCACCCGACGCCTCCTGGACCGGATCGCCGACGCTCGGGAGCCGACGGGCGAATCGCTGCGCGAGCTCGAAGCGCTCGAGCTGATCTACGAAAAGAGCCTCTTCCCCGAGCTGGCGTACCTGTTCCGGCACGCGCTCACCCAGGAGGTGGCGTATCAGTCGCTGCTGGTGCATCGGCGCAAGGAGCTCCATCACCAGATCGGGGTGG
Source organism: Candidatus Rokuibacteriota bacterium (assembly GCA_030647435.1). Lineage (NCBI taxonomy): Bacteria > Candidatus Rokuibacteriota > Candidatus Rokuibacteriota bacterium. The sequence continues at coordinate 127,849 of JAUSJX010000097.1, read as the reverse complement.
CGATCGAAGAAATGTACGCGGACCGGCTGGCCGAGCACTACGAGGTGCTGGCCCACCACTTCTCCAGGGGAGCGGAGCCGGGCAAAGCGCTCGATTACTTCCTCAAGGCAGGAGACAAGACCGCCCAGGCCTTCGCCAATCGCGAGGCGCGGGCGCTTTATGAGCAGGCGCTGGAGCTTCTCGGGGAAGGGGATCCGAAGCGTGCCGAAGTGCTGAAGAAGCTCGCCACCATCACCCAGTACCTCGGGGACGCCGACGCGAGCCTCGCGTACGCGGAATCGGCGGTCGGACTGTACGAAGCCCTGGGTGACAAGCGCAACGCGGTGGCCATGCATCTGCACATTCAGGTCCTCTACGGATGGCAGTGGGACGGAGCCCGCGAGGACATGGGTCTGAAACACCTCGAAGCGGCCGCGGCCCTGGTCGAAGACGATCCGGACAGTGTCGAGAAAGGACTTGTCTATCAGCGCACGGGTCATATGTACCTGCACCGGAGCGAGCCGACGACCACCTGCGCGTGGGCGCAGCGGGCGGTGGACATGTTCGCGCGGCTCGGGGTTTCCATGGGTACCTCGTTCGGCACCGCGATGGCCTACACGGGACATCTGGATCAGGGGATCGCCTACAGCGAGAAGAACTGGGAGCCGGTGCGCAAGGGTGCGATCCCCGTTGCGATGGCGGTGATGGGTCACGAACTGTCCCTTATCCTGGCCCTGGCGCGTGATGTCCCCCGGGCCACAGAATGGGGCGAGCGGGTGCTCCCGGAGGTGGTAAAGACGAGCCCCGTCTTCGAATCTATGCTGAGGCGTCCCCTTGTCTTGATTTACGCCCTCTCCGGCGACCGGACGAAGGCGGAAGAGACCTGCCAGGCTGTGGAGCGAATCGAGGCCAAGACGCTGCTCGGCTGCATCTATGAGGACGGGGCCGCGCTCGGATTACACTACCTGCGCCGCGGGGAGTGGGAGAAGGCCCGGGCCTATCTCGAGCACGCTCTGTCGCGCTACGAGGAGGAGCGAAGGAATGTCTCGGCCGCCAGCGCCTGTCTCCTCTTCCTCGGCGCGGTTCATGTGGAGTCGGGCGATTTCCCCAAGGCGGAGCCGCTCCTGCTGAGGAGCCTCGACACCTCGAGCCGCGGGGGCAACGTCCTCCTTGCGCTCTGGGTCCTGCCGCTTCTCGCCGAGCTCTGCGTCAAAGCCGGACGGCACGCCCAGGCCGCCGACCACGTGAAACGGGGCTTCGAACTGCTCCGGCCGGGCTTGAACTGGTACGGGCTGCCGGCTCCGCTCTGGCTGGCCCAGGGCATGCTCGCCACCGGTCAGGGCCGCTGGGAGGAGGCTGCCCGGGCATTCGAGCAGGCCATCTCCCTCAATCGGCAGTTCGGCCTGCCTTACGACGAGGCGAAGGCTTGGCGCGAGCGCGGCCTGATGTACCTGGCCAGGGGCCGGAAGGGAGACCGGGAGCGCGCCCAGGCGGAGCTGGACTCGAGTCTGAAGCTTTTCGAGGCGGTCGGGGCCCAGAAGGATGTCGAGCGGATCCTGGCCAGGAAGGAGGGGTGAAAGGGGATCTAGGAGATCTTTCTTCCACATCAATGGTGACGGAGAAAGGAGTGATACGAATGGCTGATTATATGCTTTACGTGGGTTCGTACGGCATGGAGGACTCGTACCGAGCAGCTCTGGTCTTTGCTGCGGCAATCGCGGCCAGGGGGAAGAAGTATGAGGCCAAAGTGGCTCTGCTCGGTGACGGAGTGCTGCTCATGAAGGACGATATTGCTAAGCATACTAAGCCGCAAGGCCGAGATCGGATCGACAAATTAATCAAAGACGCACTCAAAGAAGGAGTGACGATTCACTGCTGAGACACCTGCATGACGGCCCGTGAGGTCGACGACAACGACATAAAAGGCAAGGCGACGAGGATGAAGTCAGATGAATTCGCCGAAAAGTGCTACCAGGCGAAACACGTAATTTCGATTTAGGGGGGAGGAAGACATGGCGCTTGTACCGTTTCTCGAGCGTGACCAGGTTCCGACGGATCACCCGTACGACACGGCCCAGAAGGTGGTCGGGCACGTCTTGAACTTCCACAAAGTGGTGGCGCATTCCCCCCGAGCGCTCGAGGGCTACGTGACGCTCAGCGTGGCGCTCAAGGAGATGCGGCTGGACCGCAAGCTGCGGGAGCTGGCCTATCTCAGGACCGCCCAGCTCAACCATTGCGACTACTGAGTCGCCCTGCACATCGCCCTCGGTCAGAGGGTGGGGCTCACGAAGGCGCAGATGGAAGGACTGGCCACCCATGGGGACAATCCAGCCGAATACAGTGAGCTCGAGCATCTGGTGATCCGCTATGCGGAGCAGCTCACGGCCACTGCCGCCACGGACGAGGCGCTGGACGCGGATCTCCGGAAGCACCTCTCGGACCGGGAGCTGGTCGAGCTGGCGGTGACGGTCGCCACGGCCAACGCCACCACGCGCATCTGCAATGCGCTGAAGATCGAAGTGGACTGACGACCAAGCGGGCGCCGGGAAGCCCCCGGCGCCCGCGTTCCCCTCCCGGAGTCCCCCAAAGAGGGGTGCTGTCCCCCTCTCTGAATCTAATTCTGGACGTTGACCGCTCCCGGCGCCCGTGATACCCGAGCGGCATGGACGAGGCCGCCCATGGGTAACATATTTGTGAGGCATCACCCTCGCCGTTCGGTAACACCTACTTCCGAGGCATCACGGCGCCGAGGGCGACGGCGCCCATCTCGGCCAGGCGCTTGATCTCGTCCTCGGCGTAGCCCAGCTCGCGCAGGACCTCGGCGGTGTGCTGGCCGAGGAGCGGGGCGGGGCGGCGGATCGAGGCGGGAGTCAGCGACGCGCGGGCGGGGAAGCCCAGCGCGTGCACCGGACCCAGGCCCGGCTGGTCCATCTCCGTGACGAGCCCCAGGTGCCTAACTTGAGGATCCTCGAAGACCTCGTGGAATTCGTAGACGGGACCGGCGGCGATGGAGGCGGCCTCGAAGCGCTCGACCCATTCGGCCGTCGGCGCCTTGCTGAGCCGCGTGTCCACGTACGCCTGGAACTCGTCGTAGCGCGAGATCCGCTCGGCGTTCGTTGCGAACCGCGGATCGGTCTCGAGCTCTGGCTCGCCGAGCGCGCCGCAGAAGCGCCCCCACTGGTTCGTGTTCATGATCACGATGTTGATGTAGCCGTCCTGCGTCTTGTACGCCCCGCCCGGGGCGATCGCCGGGTTGCGGTTGCCCTGGCGCGTGGGCCGGACGCCCGTGTCGAAGTAGATGGCGGTGGGATCGGGCAGCAGCGACAGGCTGGAAGCCAATAGATTCACGTCGAGGTACTGGCCGCGGCCGGCGCGGAAGCGGTAGACGAGCGCGGCGCAGACGCTGCCGAAGGCCACGAGGGCCGCCGAGAGATCCGACGTGGAGCCGGCCACCCGCGTCGGCGGATCGCCGGGGTGGCCGGTGAGCGCCATCAGGCCGCTCATGCCCTGGGCGATGGTATTGTAGCCGGGGCGCTTCGCATGCGGCCCCGTCTGGCCGAAGCCCGTGACCGAGACGTACACGACGGCCGGGTTCACGGCGCTCACCGCCTCGTAGCCCAGGCCGAGCTTGGCGGCCACTCCGGGCAGGAAGTTCTCCACGACCACGTCGGCCCGGCGCGCCAGCTCGAAGGCGACCTTGCTCCCCTCGGGGTTCTGGAGGTCGAGCGCAATGCCCCGCTTGTTGCGGTTGATGGCGCCGAAGGACGCGCTCATCCCATTCCGCCCGCGGAGCACGCGCAGGTCGTCGCCCGCCGGGGGGCGCTCGACCTTGATCACGTCGGCGCCGAGGTCGCCCAGGAGCGCGGCGCAGTACGGTCCCGCGATCACGCGCGAGAGGTCGAGGACGCGGATGCCGTCGAGCATGGTCACGAGGCAGGCACCGCCCGGCCCCGCGCCCACTCGCGCAGGTCCCCGACCTCCTCGGCCCGCGTGACGGACAGGGGCTTGGTCGCCTTGAGCTCCTCCAGGATGTGCTCGGTCGAAAGCTCCGTGCGCCGCGCGAAGGCCGTGTAGAGCGCGGCCACGACGGCCTGCTCGATCTCGGCGCCGCTGAAGCCCTCCGACGCCGCGGCGAGCGCGGGGAGGTCGAAGCCCGCGGGGTCGCGATGCCTGCGGATGAGATGGATGGCGAAGATCTGGCGGCGCTCATCGGCGGCGGGCAGGTCGATGAAGAAGATCTCGTCGAAGCGGCCCTTTCGCATGAGTTCAGGCGGCAGCGCGGTGATCTGGTTGCACGTCGCCACGAGAAAGACCGGCGCCTCGCGCTCCTGCATCCAGCCAAGCAGGCGCCCCAGGATGCGGCGCGAGAGCCCGCCGTCGGACTCGGAGCTCACGACCGACGCGAAGCCCTTCTCGATCTCGTCGATCATCAGCACGCAGGGCGCCATGCGCTCGGCCGTGGCCAGCGCCCGGTCGAGGTTCTTCTCCGACTCTCCGACGAACTTGTCGAAGAGCCGGCCCGGCTCGAGTCTCAGGAGCGGCAGCTCCCACGTCTTGGCGACGGCCTTGGCCGCCAGGCTCTTGCCGCAGCCTTGGACGCCCAGGAGCAGGATGCCGCGCGGTGCCTCGACGCCGAACTGCTTGGCCTCGGGCGTGAAGGCATTCCGGCGCTTCTCGAGCCAGGCCTTGAGGCCGCGCAGGCCGCCCACGTCGTCGAGGCCCTCTTTCTGCGGCACGCAGTCGAGCACCCGCTCGCGCGAGAGGATCTCCTTCTTCATCCCGGCGATCACCTCGATGTCGCGGGGGCCGAGCGTCAGGTCGTCGAGCACGGCGCGCGTCAGCGCGCGCTCCGCCTCGAAGAGCGTCAAGCCCCGGAGCGCCGCGGCCATCTTGTCGAGGATGTCGGGAGCGGGCGGCGGCCCGAGCCGGTGCTGGCGCGCGAGATTGCCGAAGACCTCCTGCGCGAGCGCGCGGAGGTCGGCCTCGGTCGGCAGCTCGAGCTTGACGAGGCTCGCCAGGGCGGCCAGCTCCGAGGGCAGCTCTACGCGCGGGGCCGTGAGCACGATGGCGCGCCGGTCGCGCGCGAAGGTGCGCGCCAGGTCCTGGAGCGTCCGGACCACGGCCGCGTCGCCCAGCGAGCGGTAGAGGTCCTTCATGAGATAGATGCCCTCGTTGGGCAGGTCGGCGAGGTTGCGGAGCGCCTTGAGCGGCTCCTTGGTGTCGTAGAGGGCGTCGAGCGCGCCGGCGCGCCGGAGGCCGCGCGTCATGGTCCAGACGAAGAGCGGGATCCTGAGCCGCTGGGCGACGCGCTCGAGCGCCTGCTCGACACGCTCCTCCTCGAGCGTTTCGATGGCGATGAGAGGCGTGCGGGAGGTGATGAGGATCTCGAGGGTCCGGAGCGCGTCCATATCGGGTTCTCAGTCTGGCATGATCACGCGCCGCTGCGCCAGAACTCCCTGCAGGTGCGCTCGTGCTCGAGGGACAGCCGCCCGGCCTTGACGACGAGCCGGCGGGGCGCCATGGTCGTCACGACCTCGGCCGCCCGCTCTGTCTCCCAGAGCACGAGGTCGGCCCGGGCGCCCACGCGGAGGCCGTAGTCGGGCAGCCGGAGGATCCGCGCGGGGTGCTCGGTCAGCATGGCCAGGATGTCGGCGACGTCGCGCTCGGTGCCCATGTGCGCGGCCGCCGTCATCAGGTAGCCCATGAGGGCGAGGTCGCCCGTGCCCATCGGGGTGAAGGCGTTCAGGATATTGTTGGTCGCCGCCGCCACGGTCACGCCCGCCGCCAGGAGCCGCTTGGCCGGCGCCACGCCGCGCCGGACGTTCCTGACGTCCTTCCGCCCCATGAGGTAGAGGTCCGTCGCGGGCAGGATGATGACGCCGACGCCCGCGTCCTTGAGGATCGCGGCGGCCCGGTCGAGCTCGTCCAGCGGGAGCGCCGCGAGCTCGCTCGCGTGCCCGACGGCGACGCGCCCCTGCCAGCCGAAGCGCACGGTCTGCTCGGCGACGTAGAGGACGTCCATATGCTCGGGCTCGTCGAAGAAGTCGATGTGGAAGTCCACGTCCACGTCGAACTCGCGCGCGAGGCGGAAGACGATGTCGATCTGGGCGTGGGCGTCCGTGTCGTTGTACGGGCAGCCGCCGATCAGATTGGCGCCGTTCCGCAGCGCTTGGGCGAGCAGGCCTTCCGTCCCGGGCGAGCGGAGGATGCCCTCCTGCGCAAAGGCGCAGAGCTGGAGGTCGATGGCCGGCGCGTACTCGCGCTTGAGCTTGGTGAGCGCCTCGAGGCCCTTGAGCCCTACGATGGGGTCGATTTCGACGTGGCTGCGCATGGCCGTGGTGCCGGCGCGCACGGCCTGGTCGAGGACCCGGCGGGCGCGGGCGCCGATGTCTTCGACCGTGAAGCGCCGCTTGGCCTCTGCGGTCACCCGGAGCGCCTCGGCCACCGTGCCTTCGATCGAGGGCGCCCGCTCGGAAAGGAGCGCCTTGTCGAGATGGATGTGAGCGTCCACGAGCCCCGGCGTGAGGACCCGGCCGCCGCAGTCCACGGCGCGGTGGGCCGGGTGGCCCGTCAGCGAGCCGATCTCGGCGATCTTGCCTTCGAGCGTGCCGAGGTCCACGAGCCGCCCGTCGGGCAGGCGACAGCCCTGCAGCAGGAGATCGAAGGACGGGATCATCTATCGCCGGGCCACGCGGGCCTCGAGCGCGCGGCACCCGAGGCGGATGCCGCAGAGGGTGTCGGCGCCGGAGGTCGCCCCCATCGCGAGGAGCCGTCTGGCCGCGTTCCCGGCGAGATCGTCGGAGCGGGCGGTCAGGAGGGCGAGGACGGGCTCGGCGAATCGCCCGTCGAGGGCCTCAAGGAGAAAGTCCCGCGCCAAGTCGGTAGTCCGGGTCCGGGCCGCCTCGGCGAGCCGGTCGCGCTGTCCCGCGTGCGCCGCGAGCCAGCCGGGCGCCAGGCGGTGAACCGCGGCTAGCGCGCCGAGCACGCAGTCGTCTCCCGCGGGCGTGAGACCCTCGCCGAACCCGATGAGCGCGCAGGCGGCGTCGGCGTATGCGCGGGCGTCGCCCGCCGCGATGCCGCGGGCGAGCGCCTGCCGCGCCCGCGCGCCGGCCGGGGAGCGCAGAGCCTGCGCGCCCGCCCGCTCGGGTAGGGCATCCGCGGCGAAGCCGAGCGGGCCGTCCGGCATCTCGAGCGCCACGCGCTCGGCGTCCCGCCAATCGAAGTTCCAGCTCCCGATCGGCATCCCGGGCGCCACGGTTCCGCGCGGGGGCAGCCGATCGAGCGCGACGGCGAACGGCGCCGCGAGCGGTCCCGGGCCGTGGAGCGTCAGCAGGCGGCCGTCACGCCAGAGGACGTTGACCGCGCGCTCGAAGACTGAGTGGACGCGGCCCGTCTTCTCGGGCTCGCGCGAGAGCCGCTCCAGCGAGGCGCTTCCCAGCCGCATCACGCGCAGGGGATCGAGGACGGCGGACCGCGGAGGCGTGGCAGGCATGGCGGATGGCATCATAGTCGCCGTCGGCCGGGCCTTCAAGGCGCGCCCGCGTTGGCGCGGCGCCCGAGGTACGCGTCGATCACCGCCGGATTGCTTCGAACCTCCCGGGCGGGGCCTTCGAGCGTGATGCGCCCGCGCTCGAGGACATAGGCGCGGTCGGCCAGTGCCAGGGCCTGTGCGGCCATCTGCTCGACCAGCAAAACCGTCACGCCTTGGGTTCTCAATCGCTCGATCGCGGCGAAGATCTCCCGCACGAGGATGGGCGCCAGGCCCAATGACGGCTCGTCGAGCAGCAGCACGCGCGGCCTGGCCATGAGCCCGCGCGCCACCGCCAGCATCTGCTGCTGGCCGCCGGAGAGGGCGCCGGCGGGAAGCTCGAGCTTTTCGGCGAGGGCGGGGAAGAGGGTGAGGGCGCTCTCGAGGTCCGCGCGGACCGCCGCAGCGTCGCGCCCGCTCGAGCGCGCCAGGGCGCCCAGCATGAGGTTGTCGCGCACGCTCTGGTCCGCGAAGACGCCGCGCCCCTCGGGCACGAGCGCGATGCCGTGCCGCGCCACCCACCACGAGGGCCGGCCGGCGATGTCCCGGCCGTCCGCGACGACCTGACCCGCGACGGGACGGAGGACACCGGCGATGGTCTTCAGCAAGGTCGTCTTGCCCGCGCCGTTGGCCCCGATGACGCAGACGATCTCCCCCGGCCGGACGTCCAGCGTGACGTCGTGGAGGACGGCGACGGCGCCGTAGGAGACGCGGAGCCCGGAGACCGCGAGCGCGCTCATGACGCGGAGCCCAGGTAGGCCTCGATCACCGCCCGGTCGCGGCGGATCGCGTCAGGAGCTCCGTCGGCGATGACCCGCCCGTAGTCGAGCACCGTGATCCGGTCCGAGACGGCCATCACGAGATCCATGTGGTGCTCCACGAGGATCACGGCCGGGCCGCCTTGCTCGCGGAGCGCGGTCAACTGCTCGTCCAGCGCCGCGATCTCAGCGGGCGAGAGGCCCGCTGCCGGCTCGTCGAGCATCAGGAGCAGGGGCCCTGTGGCGAGCGCCCGGGCGATCTCGAGCTTGCGCCGGAGGCCGGCCGCCAGCGCCTCGGCGGGCTCTTCGGCGACATCGCCGAGCCCGAGCGCTTCGAGCAGCGCCTGGGCGCGCGCCTGGATCGCGGCTTCGCGAGCGCGGGCGCCGGGCGTCCCGGCGAGCGCGCCGAGGACGGTACCGAGCCGAGGGCCCGCGACGCCCACCGCGACGTTCTCCCTCGCCGAGAGACCGCCGAAGACCTGCGCTGTCTGGAAGGTGCGGGCGATGCCCCGCCTCGCGACCGCATAGGGCTGCAGGCCGACGATGGAGCGGCCGGCGAGCGCGATGCTTCCGGCGTCGGCGGCGTAGAAGCCCGACAATAGGTTAAGGAGCGAGGTCTTGCCGGCGCCATTCGGCCCGATGAGGGCGTGGACGCTTCCGCCGTCGACCGCGACGTTAACTTCGGCGAGGGCCGTGACGCCGCCGAACGCGAGGCTCACTCCGCTCGCGGTGAGCAGCGGACCGTGCGGCTGCCCCTCACCCCGGCCCTCTCCCCAGCGGGGAGAGGGAGTCTTGGACCCTCTCCCCGCGAGGGGGAGAGGGCTGGGTGAGGGGGTGCGACTTCCTGCGCGCCGCGCTTTCGAGACCTTGCCTATCACGCCTTCGGGCAGCCAGTAGATCGACACGAGCAAGAGCGCGCCGTAGAGGATGAGACGGTAGTCCAGGAGCCTGGTCAGGAGCTCCGGCAGGATGGTGAGCGCGAGGCTGCCCGCGACGGGGCCGGCGATGCGCCCGAGCCCGCCGAAGAGGAGGGCCAGGAGGAAGACGATCGAGGTCTGCAGCGTGAAGCTGTCGGGCGAGATGTAGCCGTTCAGGAACGTGAAGAGCGCCCCTGCCGCGCCCGTGAACGCGGCCGAGACGGTGAACGCGGCGATGCGCACGTAGTAGGAGGACAGCCCCAGCGACTCCGCGGCGACCTCGCTGCTCTTGACCGCGAGGAAGGCGCGCCCCCAGGCCGAGCGGCGAAGGTTGGCGGTGAGCCAGAGCGCCAGCGCGGCCGCCAGCATCACGGTCCAGTAGTGGGTGCGGAGCGCGGGCTTGGGGATGTTGAAGATCCCGCCGGGCCCGCCGGTGACCGAGCCCCACTCGATCAGCACCCCCTCGACGATCAGGCCGAAGGCGATGGTGACCATCGCGAGATAGGGCCCGGAGACACGGAGCGCGGCGGCGGCGACCGCGGCGCCGACGACGGAGGTGACGGCGATGGCCGCGGCGATGGCCGCCCACTCTCCCAGCCCCGCGCGAGTGGCGCAGAGCGCGGCCGTGTAGGCGCCGAAGGCGTAGAGGCCCGCGTGGCCGAGCGAGGTCTGGCCGGTGAAGCCCACCAGCACGTTGAGCCCGGCCGTCACGATCGTCAGGAGCCCGACGGACATAGCGACGTAGAGGTAGTACGTGTTGGACGTGAGGAGCGGAATGATGGCAGCCGCCGCGGCGAGGGCGGCCCAGCCCAGCCGGTCCACTACACCCGCCTCGACGGCTTATCGCCCATTAGTCCCCACGGCTTCAGGATCAGCACCAGGATCACGAGCCCGAAGCCTACGATCTCGCGGGCGCGGGTGGAGATATAGCCGGCAGTGAAGGCCTCGACGAGCCCGTACCCGAGGCCCGCGATGACGATGCCGGGCGCGGAGGTGAGCCCGCCGATGATGGCGACGGCGAAGGCCTTGAGCCCGATGATGGTGCCCATCTGCGGCGCCACGTTGAGGAGCGGCGCCAGCAGCACTCCGGCCACGCCGGCCAGAATGGCCGAGAGCGCGTAGGAGGCCATGACCGCGCGAGGGATGTTGATGCCCATGAGCCCGGCGGCCTCGGGGTTCCAGGCCACGGCCTTGAGCTGCTTGCCGTACGAGGTCCGGTGGTAGAAGAGCTGGACCACGCCCATGAGCAGGAGCCCCACTACCGGCACCAGGAGCTCTTGAGGATAGAAGCCGGCCGAGCCCACGAAGATGGGCTTCTGCATGAGCGGCGAGGGGAAGGCGCGCGCGTCCTTGCCGAAGGTCAGCTGCGCCACGTTCTCCGCGATGATGCCGACGGCGATGGTGGCGAGCAGCCAGGCGGGCGAGGCGCGGAGGAAGAAAGGGCGGACGGCGATGCGCTCGACGAGGGCGCCGTAGCCGGCGAGCGCGGCCAGCGTGATCACGAGGGCCAGGGGGAAGGGCCAGCCCAGCGCTACGAAGACGGTGTAGGCGACCACCGCGCCCGCCATCACGGCGTGGCCCTGGGAGAAGTTCATGGTCCGGCTGGTCGCCCAGGTGATGTGGTACCCGAGGGCGACCAGCCCGTACATGCTGCCCAGGGCCAAGCCGGTGACGACGAGCTGGACGAGCAAGTTACTTCATAGTCACCGGGACGATCTTGCCGCTCTTCCAGACGACCATGACGTAGTCTTCGTCGGTCAGCGCGTCGTGCTGCTCGGGCGTGAACGGCCGCTTGTAGGTCTTGATGAGCCCCTTGTACTCGCCCTTGAGGTTCTCGAGCGCATCGCGGACCTTGGGCCCGTCGGTGGATCCGGCCTGGTCGATGGCGAGCGCGACGAGGTGGAGGCCGTCGTAGGCGTTCGCCGTGCCCACCGGCGCGATGACGTCGCCCGGCTCCTTCACGCCGTACTTCTCGCGCAGCATCTTGAGCACGTACTGGCCGCGGTCGCTCTGCTTGCCGGAGAAGGTGTACGTCTGGAGGAAGGTGACGCCCTCGGACAGGTCGCCTGTCAGCTCGGCGAAGCGGCCGCCCGAGATGCCCCAGTGCGAGATCATGGCCGTGTCCCAGCCGAGCTTGGCCTTGGAGCGCAGGACCTGCGCGCCCTCGGGCGCGTTGGCCACGAGCACGATGTGGTCGGCGCCCGCGCTCTTGAGGCGGAGGAGCTGCGGGCTCATGTCGGGGTCGTTCCAGTTGAAGCGCTCGACGCCGACCGCCTTGATGCCCTTCTCGCCGAACCACTTGGTCAAGCCGGCCTCGTTGGACTGCCCCCAGGGCGTGTTCTCGAGCAGCAGGCCCGGCTTGCTCTTCTTCAGCACCTCGATCGCGTAGCGCGACAGGAACCGGTCGACGTAGTCGTCGTTGGCCGAGACGCGGAACACGTAGTTCGGCGTCTGCCCGTTGCGCGTGATGTTGGTGCCGGCGGCCCAGGCGCCCATGTACGGCGTCTTGAGCTCCTGCCAGACCGGCACCTGCGCGAGCGCTACCGTCGTGTGCAGGCCGCCGAAGATCGCCGCGACCTTCTCGCGCTCGACGAGCTCGCGCGCGATGGTGACGCCCTTCTGGGGGTTGCCCTCATCGTCGCGAATGACCAGCTCGAGCTTGCGCCCGCCGAGCACGCCGCCCTTGGCGTTGATCTCGTCGATGGCGATCAGGAGCCCGCGCTTGATCGCCTCACCCGAGGCGGCGGAGCCGCCGGAGACGGCGGCCGACAGCCCGATCTTGACGGGCTCCTTCGATTGGGCAAGCGCCGGACCGACGGCGCTGAGCGCGACAGCCAGCACGATGGAGAGAAGCCCGGAGACACGTCGCATCCTGATCCTCCTTGGCGGGTCGAGACCCGAGTGGAATCTTGTCCCAGGTTGTGCCCGGCTGTTCCACGACGGCACTGGCGCGGCAGGGGCCCTACCTAGGTATCACGAAACCCCGCTGAAGGAAACGCCCGCTACGGCTTGGGCGGGCTGATGCCGTAGGTCTTGAGCTTGCGGTAGAGGTGACTGCGCTCGATGCCGAGCTTCTCGGCCGTGCGGGTCATGTTCCACTCGTGCGCGCGCAGCTCGCCCAGGATGTAGGCGCGCTCGAAGGCGTCGCGGGCGTCCTTGAGCTTCCGGTCGCGCTGCGGGCCGTCGCCGGCCTCCGCCTCCTCGCGGGTGCGGAGCGGTGGCGGCAGGTCCTCTGGACCGATGACGTCGCGGGGGGCCATGATGACCAGCCGCTCGACCATGTTGCGGAGCTCGCGCACGTTGCCCGGCCAGTCGTAGGTGAGGAAGTAGGCGAGCGCCTCGGCGGCGATGGTCTTCGGGCGCCGCCCGTTCTCGGCCGAGAAGAGCGCGATGAAGTGCTCCACCAGCGCCGGGATATCCTCCTTGCGCTTGCGGAGCGGCGGCACCTCGATCGGGATGACGTTAAGCCGATAAAAGAGATCCTCGCGGAAGCGGCCGGCGCCGATCTGCTCCTGGAGGTTCTGGTTCGAGGCGGTGATGACGCGGACGTCCACGCGGATCGTCTCCTTGCCGCCGACCCGCTCGAACGCCTGCTCCTCCAGGACGCGCAGCACCTTGGCCTGGGTCTTGAGACTCATGTCCCCGATCTCGTCGAGGAAGAGCGTGCCGCCGTCCGCCAGCTCGAACTTGCCCCGGCGGCGCGCCACGGCGCCGGTGAAGGCGCCCCGCTCGTGGCCGAAGAGCTCGGACTCGATCAGCTCCTCCGGTACCGCGGCGCAGTTGACCTCGACGAAGGGCCCCTCGGCACGGGTAGAGCGGGCGTGGATGGCGCGCGCGACCAGCTCCTTGCCCGAGCCGCTCTCGCCGTGGATGAGGACGCGCCCCGTTGTCGGCGCCGCGACCGCGATCTGCTGGCGCAGCTCCTCGATCACGGCGCACTTGCCGACGATCTCCTGGCCGCGCTCCACGCGCTCCCGCAGCTGGCGATGCTGCTGCTCCAGGCGGGCATGCTCGAGCGTGCGCTCCACGACGAGGAGCGTCTTCTCGAGGGAGAGCGGCTTTTCCACGAAGTCGTACGCGCCGAGCTTGGTCGCCTTGACGGCGGTTTCGATGGTGCCGTGGCCCGAGATCATCACCACGGCCGTCTCCGGCCGCCGCTGCTTGATCTCGGCCAGCGCCTCGAGGCCGTCCATGCCGGGCATCCAGATGTCGAGGAAGACCAGATCCGGCGCGTCGTCGGCGAGGCGCGCCAGCGCCTCCTCGGCGGAGCCCACGGCCGTGACCCGATATCCCTCGTCTTCGAGCACGCCCCGCAGGGACGTCTGGATGGCGCGCTCATCGTCCACGATCAGGATGTGCTCGGCCGACATCTAGCCGGCCTTCACTGTCGCTTCGGGCTCGGCCGGGGCGACCGCCAGGCGGCCAACGGGCAGCTCCACGACGAAGCGCGTACCCTGCGGCACGGCGTCCTCGACCCAGATGGTGCCGCCGTGGTCGGTGACGATCTGGTGCACGATGGGGAGGCCCAGGCCCGTGCCGCCGGCCTTGGTCGAGAAGTACGGCAGGAAGAGCCGCTCCTTGTCCTCGGCCGGGATACCGGGGCCGTCATCTGCGACGACGATGCGCGCGCGCCGGCTCTCCGGCAGCCAGATGGTCTCGACCGTGACGGCGCCCACGCCGCCCACCGCCTCGACCGCGTTGTCCACGAGGTTCAGCACCGCGCGCTTGATCTGGTCCGGGTCGACCTCGACCGGCGGCATGTCGGGCGAGAACGACGCCTTGATGGCGAGCCCGGGATGGGACTCGCGGTAGAGGACGACCACGCCCTCGAGCAGGCGCCCGAGGTCCGTGGCGCGGGGCTGGAGCGCCGGCATCCGCGCGAAGCGCGAGAACTCGTCGACCAGCTGCTTGAGCCCCTCGACCTCCTGCACGATGGTGGCCGTGGCTTCTTCGAGGAGCTGCTTCTCCTCCGGGCTCCGGTCGGTGGACAGCCGGCGCCGGAGTCGCTGGGCCGAGAGCTGGATCGGCGTCAGCGGGTTCTTGATCTCGTGCGCGATGCGCTGTGCGACTTCGCGCCAGGCCGCCAGGCGCTGGGCCTTGAGGAGCTCAGTCAGGTCGTCGAAGACGAGCACCATGCCCAGGTAGGCGCCCTCGGGCCCCTTGAGGACCGTCGCCGAGGCCAGCAGCGTGACCGCGTGGCCATCGCGACGGAGGTGGACCTCGCGCTCGAGCGCGCCCTCGCGCAGCCGGTTCATGCGCTGGATCAGCGCGGCGAGCTCGGAGTGCATCGGCGGCCGCAGCACGGCCGAAGCGGGCTGGCCTTGGGCCGACGCGGCCGGCACGCCCAGCATGCGCTCGGCGGCGCCGTTGATGGTCGTGATGCGCCCGGCCGGGTCGAGCGAGAGCACGCCCGTGGCGACGGCCTCGAGGACGGTCTCCGTATAGCGGCGCCGCTGCTCGACCTCCTCGTGCTTGGCCTGGAGATCGCGGTACGTGTATTCGAGCTTGGTCTGCGAGGAGGCGAGGTCGCTCGTCATCCGGTTGAAGGAGTCGACGAGGACGCCGATCTCGTCGTCGGCGCGGACCAGGACCTTGTAGTTCAGGTTGCCCGCGGCGACCGCCCGCGTGCCCTCCGCGAGCATCTGGATGGGCTCCGTGATGCCGCGCGCGAGGTAGAGGCCGAACCACGTCGCCGAGAAGACGATGACGAGGGTCATCAGGAGGAAGAGCAGGATGTAGATGCCCTTGAGCGGCTGCTTGAGCAGCCGAAGCTGCTTGTACTCCTGGAAGGACTGGCTGATGCCCCGCAGGCGGGACTCGAGCCGCTGCGTCACGTAGCTGCCGACGACGAGCGCGCCCGCGACTCCGCGGTCGCTGCTCTTGATGGGCACGATGGCCTGGATCATGTCGCCCCGATCGAGCTCGTGGACCGTCGTCACTTCCTTCCCGGCGAGCCCCTGTCTCACCTGCTCCTTGTTCACCGACTTCGTCGGCACGGCGGGCCCGATCGTCGCGTCCCTGGCGTGCACGATCAGCTGGCCGCCGCGGTTGAAGACCGTGATGGCGGCGAGCCCGAGCCGCTCCTGCTGGCCGTTGAGGTACGTCTGCAGCACCGGGCGCTGGTTCGGGGCCATGAAACCCTCGCGCGCGAGCACGTCGGCCATGTAGCGCGCGTGGCGCAGGGCCATGGCCTCCTGGCCCTGGTAGTACGTCTGCGCGACCTCGAGGGCCTGGTCGAGCGGCCGCTCCACCTGCGGCTTGAACCAGCCCTCGATCGACGTGTTGATGAAGTTCGACGCAATGATGAAGATGAGGATGGCCGGCGTCAGCGACAGCGACAGGAAGGCGAGGACAAGCTTGGCCTTGAACCGGGCGCCCAGGACCTTCTGCCGCCGCTCGAAGGCGAGCTTGACCAGGTTGCGGAAGAGCAGGAGCACGAGCAGCAGGAAGACGATCAGGTTCAGGTTGAAGAGCGCGAATACGGCCAGGTTGGAGGCGAGGGGAACCTGTGGCGTATGAAGCCAGACCTTGAACCCCCACCACGCCAGGGCCAGGAGCGCGAGCCCGCCGGAGACGATGAGCAGGTTGCGCCGGTAATGGCCCCGCTGCTCGGCCGGGGTGTCGATCAGCGGGCTCACTGGCGCCTCGTGGGTGTGAGCAGCGGCGACTGGACCCAGTCCGACTCGGCCGCCTCTCCGCTGAACCGGGCGATCCACGAGTTGACGCCGTTGAGCGAGACGTCGGCGCGGACCCGGATGAAGTAGAGCTCCTGGGGGTCGAGCGCGGCGTCCGGGGCGAGCTTGCCGGCGCGGAGCTCGGAGACGACGCGCTGGGCCTCGCGGAACTTCTTGGTCATGAAGGGCTCGCGCTCCTCGCCGCCGAGCGACACGACCTTGTACTCCTTGGTCGCGGGGTTGTACGTCACCTGGCGCTCGATCGTGCGCGATTGCAGGAGCCGGTTGCGGAAGCGCTGCTGCCAAAGCTCTACGAGGAAGCGCACGTGCACGGGCACGCCGCTGTGCAAGCTCTCGGTGAGCGTGGACGGCACGGCGCCCAAGAGCACGCCCTGGACGGTGACGTCGAAATCGTTGAGGAAGATGGAGAGGTTGCTGATGCGGAGGTCACTCTCGGCCCGGGCGGCCGGGGCCGGGAGACAGACCACGAGCAGGGCGACCAGGGCGATCACCCAGGGGCTAGCCTGGTGGCTCACGGCTGGAGGTCTTCCCACGGACACGTCATTATAGCGTCGGGCGGGGCCAGGAGCCCGGGAAAGCCGGGCAGCTTGGAGGGGTTTGAGTCGGCTGCTAGAGGGCTGCGATGCCGGGGTGGGACGAGAGGCCGTTGCCCGGCACGAGCCGCTCCAGGCGACCTGCGAGGGTCCCCGGGGCTTGCGTCTGCGGCCGCGCGACCCGCTGGCGCCGCTCGGCGGCGAGGGCGTCCATCATGGCGGCGACCAGCTCGTGGTTGAGCGCGTGGCCGGCGTTCCTGGCCGTGATGTGACCCGTGAGCGGGCGGCCCAGGAGCCAGAGGTCGCCCACCAGGTCGAGCATCTTGTGCCGGACGAACTCGTCCTCGAAGCGGAGGCTGTCGTTGAGCACCGAACGCTTGCCGACCACGACGGCATTGTCGAGGGAGCCGCCGCGTGCCAGCCCGTTCTTCCGCATGGCCGCCACGTCCTTCAGGAAGCCGTAGGTCCGGGCCGGGGCCAGCTCGTCCACGAACACACTCTCGCTCACATCGAGGGAGACGACCTGGCAGCCCACGACGGGATGCGGGTTGTCGAGCGTGTAGGTGATGCGGAAGACGTCCGAAGGGGCGATCTCGAGCCAGCGGTTGCCGTCCCCGACGCGCACGGGCTCGCGGACGGTGACCGCGCGGCGCGGAACTGGCAGCGTGACGGCGCCCGCAGAGTAGAGCAGGTCCACGAAGGGCTTGGCGCTGCCGTCGAGGGCGGGGACCTCCTCGGCGCTGACGTCGGCCACGAAGTTGTCGATGCCGAGCGCGGCGGCGGCGGCCATCAGATGCTCGATGGTGCGCACCCGCACGCCGAAGGCGCCGAGCGTGGTTGCCGCACGCCCGTCTACGACATGCTCAATGTCGGCCGGGACCAGGGTCCCGTCAGCCGCTCGGAAGAGAATGCCGGTGTCAGCGGCGGCGGGGGACAGCGTGAGCTTGACCGGTTCGCCGGAATGAAGCCCAATACCTTCCACCGAAACCTGCCGCCTGATCGTCCGCTGGTAGCTCATACCGCGGCGGGTATAGAGCAAGTGAGATGCCATCCCGGACAACATGACATAACCTTTTGTTTTATCTGACTGTTCCTGCATCGAACCGGCCAGCGAGCCCGCGTTCCGATGACTGTAGGACACGCCACCCGGGCCCGCTTGTCTCATTTAGGCTACGCATTCGGGCCACCACCGCCCTGGATGATGACACGCGCTTCAGACCCGTCGCCAACTGCGAGCACCGCGGCACCGTCTTTGCTGATCCCGCGCACCGTTTCCCGCGGGATGTGGCGGGCCGGGTCGAGATCTTCCCCGTGGAGGCGGCAGTGCAGGCGCAGCGGCTCGCCGCCCGGGGCGGAAGCATCGAGAGCGAAGATCGTGAACTCGACTCGCCGTGGGACGAAGCCCTCGACGTCCAGCACGTACAGGCACTCGTTGAGCCAATTCACGAGGAGAGTCTCGGGTGCTCCACCGTGGGCACGGACCTCGCGCGCGTCACGCTCCTCGACCGAGGCCGGATCCGCCAGGAGGGCGAACACGCCGAGGGCCACCTGCGCGAAGGCCTCCGGCAACGTCGCGCCGCGGCCGACCACGCCCCTGCCTCCGCCGGCCTCGACATAGGTGCCAGCCTCGAAATACGTGAACGCTGGGGTAAAGGCTGGGCTCAGGCGCCGTCTCCGCCGAGATCGCCGTAGCGCGCCTGTAGGATAGCCAGCCCCACGGGCCCCGCGGTCTCGGTCCGGAGGATGCGAGGGCCCAGGCCCCCGACCACCGCGCCCGCGACGCGGAGGGTGTCGGCCTCGGCCCGCTCGAGCCCGCCCTCGGGTCCGACCACGACCGTGGCGCGGCTCACGGGCCGCGGCGGCAGCTGGGGGCCGAGGGGCTCGGGCGCGTCTTCCCAGAGGCAGACGAGCAGCCCGTCGGTCTCGCGGGCCGCGATCCACGCGGCCAAGCTCTGGGGCGGCGTCACCTCGGTAATGAGCGCGCGGCCGCATTGCTTGGCGGCTTCCTTGGCCACTCGCTGCCACCGGGAGAGGCGCGGCCCCGGCCGCCCCGGCTCGACGCGCACCACGGTGCGCGCCGTCACGAGCGGCACCACGCGCGCAGCGCCGAGCTCAGTCGCCATGCGGATGATGCCCTCCATCTTGTCGCCCTTGGGGATGCTCTGCGCCAGAGTCAGGTGCAGGGGGGATTCACTCTGCAGCGCCGCACGCGCGAGCAGGGTGCCGTAGGCGAGGCGGCCGCTCAGGCGCTCGAGCCGCACCGTCAGCACGTTGCCCATGCCGTCGAAGGCCTCGACGATGTCGCCCGGGCCCAGGCGCAGCACGCGCGTCAGGTGCCGCGTCTCCTCGGCGTCGAAGGTGACGCGCTCCCCGGCGATGCCCTCGTGGCGGATGAGAAAGCGGGTCACGCGGCGGCCGCTTCCAGAAGCAGCGAGGACCAGCCCTCGATCACGAGCCGCCCGCGGAGCGCCAAGCCCGCCGGCTCGAGCGCCGCGATCACGTCCTTGTCCTCGTGTTCGAGGATGCCGCCGAGGATCAGCGCGCCGCCCGGCGCCGCCAGCCGGCGATAGTGCGGAGCGAGCGCCAGATGGGTGTGGGCGAGGAGGTTGGCGAGGACGAGCGGGAAGGGCGGGACGTCGCGGAGCGACTCGGGCCCAGCCATGAGGAGCTCGATGCGCTCGGCGCAGCTGTTGCGGGCGGCGTTGACCCGCGCGGCCGCGATGGCGTCCGGATCCACGTCCAGAGCCACGACGAGTCCCGCGCCCAGCTTGACGGCGGCGACGGCGAGGATGCCCGTGCCGGTGCCGATGTCGAGGACCCGCTCGGGCCGTGTGTCGGCGATGGCTTCGTCGAGGAGCGCCAGGCATCCCTCGGTGCTGCCGTGGTGTCCCGTGCCGAAGGCGCGCCCGGGCTCGATCACGACCGCGATTCGATCCGTCGCCTCTGCCGCTTCCCACGGCGGCTTTACCCAGAGCCTCCGCCCGACAGCCCGCGGAGGGAAGCACTGCTGCCACGCGCTGGCCCAGGCTTCCTCGAGGAGCGGCGCGATCTCCACATCGCCCGGCGCCGTCAGGAAGCCCAGGGTGCTGAGGCCGGCCGCGTACTCCCGCACCGAGGTTACGAGGGCGGTGGACGAGGCGCTGTCGGAGAAGAAGGCGCGAAGCCTCGCCGCAGAGACGGGGCTCTCCTCCTCCACCACGCCCAGGGCGCCCTGTTCCCAGAGGAAGTTGGTCAGGCCTTCGGAGGTTTCGGGCGAGGTCGGGACGGTGATCTGCCAGAAGGCCATCAACTGCCGAAGAGCTTCTTCATCCGCTCGAGGAAAGAGGAGAGCAGCGGGCCCGAGGACGCCTTCGATGCCTCGCGGAGATCTTCGAGGAGCTCCCGCTCCCGCTGCGAGAGCTTCTTCGGCACCTCGATGACCACCTCGTAGACCGCATGGCCGTGCCCCCGCCCTCTGAAGTGGGGCATCCCCTTGCCCTTGAGCGTCAAGCGCTGGCCCGGCTGGGTGCCGGGCGGCACCGTCAGCCGCGCCTTGCCGTCGAGGACGGGCACGTCGACCTCGTCCCCGAGGCAGGCCTGGGGATAGGTCAGCGGCAGGGCGCAGACGAGGTCGGTGCCCTGCCGCACGAAGATCTCGTGCGGCCGGATTTGGAGCAGCACGTAGAGGTCGCCCGGGGGGCCGCCGTTGAGACCACCCTCTCCCTCGCCCGAGAGGCGCAGCTGGTTGCCGTCCTCGATCCCCGCGGGGATCGTCACCGTGAGCAGTCGCTCGCGCGCCACGCGGCCTTCGCCACGACAGCCCGCGCACGGGTGGCGGTTGACGCGGCCCGCGCCTCCACAGGCCGGGCACGGGCGCGCGACGGTGAGGAAGCCCTGGGAGAAGCGGACCTGCCCCTGGCCGCGGCAGGTCCCGCACGTCTCGGGCGTGGTGCCGGGCTCCTGGCCCGAGCCGCGGCAGGCCTCGCAGGTCTCGTGGCGGGGAACCTGGAGCTTGGTCTCGATCCCGTGCGCGGCCTCCTCGAGCGAGATCTCGAGCCGGTACTGGAGGTCTTCGCCGCGCCGTGCGCGCGCGCGGCGCGCTCCGCCTCCGCCGCCGAAGAACCCCTCGAAGAGGTCCTCGATGATGGTGCCGAAGCCGACGTCGCCGGGGCCGCCGCCGGGCCCAGCGACGGTGCCGAAGCGGTCGTAGTGCGCGCGCTTGTCCGGATCGGAGAGCACGGCGTACGCCTCGCTGATCTCCTTGAAGCGCTCCTCGGCCCGGGCGTCACCGAGGTTCTTGTCAGGGTGGTGCTGCCGGGCGAGGGCGCGGTAGGCCTTCTTGAGTAGGGCGTCGTCGGCGCCCCGGCCCACGCCGAGGACCGAGTAGTAGTCCTTGGACGCCACGCTAGGACGGGTCGGGGCTCGAGGCCACGGTGACCATGGCCGGGCGGAGGACGCGCCCGTTGAGGAGATAGCCGCGCGCCGTCTCGTCCACCACCGTGCCCTCGGGCCGGCCCTGGGCGGGCACGCGCGCGATGGCCTCGTGCCGCTCGGGGTCGAAGGGCTGGCCGACGGAGGGGAAGGGGGTCACGCCGAACTTCTCCAGCACGCGCAGGAGCTCGCGCTGGGTCAGTTCCACCCCGGCCGTGACGGCCGCCGCCGCGGGCTCGCCGCGGGCCGCCTGGAGCGCCCGCTCGAAATTGTCGAGGACCGGCAGGAGCTCGCGCAGGAGCGACTCGTTGACGTAGCGCGTGTACTCCTCGCGCTCGCGGGCGGCGCGCTTGCGGGCGTTGTCGAACTCGGCGGCAGCCCGGAGGTAGCGGTCGCGGTGCTCCTCGGCCTCGCCTGTCTTGGCTTCGAGGGCGTCGCGGAGGCGCCGGATCTCTTCCTCGGGCTCGAGCGAAATACCGCCGTTGTCAGGGTCCAGGATGTGGTCGTTCATGACACAGAAAGTATAGCAGACGGGAGCAGGTTGACCTGCGGCAGGCACCGGTTTGACCTGCGGACGGGGGGAGTGCGGGGGCACGCGGTGTGAGCCGCTGCCGAAGGCGAGGCGCGAGGGCTGAGACTAGTCGAGGCCCCCGCTGATGAACAAGGACCTGCGGCCGGCACCGCATCAGGATGGGAGGTACAGTTCTCTCTGCACCCGCGATAACGAGTCGGAGACGAGCCGCGCGGTCTCGTCCACGATGGCGATGACGTCGCCGTAGGCCATGCGTCGCGGCCCGACCACTCCCAGCACGCCCAGCACCTGACCGCGGTAGGTGTACGTGGAGGTGATGAGGCTGCACTCGCGCATCTCCTCGACCGGATTTTCCCCTCCGATCAGGACCTGCACGCCCCGCTCCTCGGCCATGCGCGTCAGGAGGTCCACGAGGCGCGCCTTGTCCTCGAAGGCCTTGAGCAGCCCGCGCATGGTGCCGACATCGCTGAAGTCGGGGTGGTCGAGCACGTTGATGGCGCCGCTGATGTAGAGGTTGCGGTCGCGCAGCAGCCCGGCGATCTCGTCGAGGACGCCACGGCTCCTGGTCCAGAGCGGGTCGAGCGGGTCGGCCGGGTGCTCGATGTCGTCGAGGATGGCCTGGAAGGTCTTGCCGCGGTAGCGCCGCGTCAGGGTCCGGCCGATCTCCCGCAGCTCCTCGACGCCCGGGCGGGGCAGCGGCGTGATGGCGCGGGCCGTGACCCAGCCCGTATCCGTGACGACCACGGCCAGCGCGCGGTCTTCGCCCAGGCCGACCAGCTCGATCCGGTCCAGCGCGGTGCGGCGGAGCGGCGGGGCGAGGAGCATCCCGGTCATGTGCGTGCCGTCCGAGAGGCGCGTGGGTGTCTCCGACATGAGTCGCTCGCCCGCGTCCGCCGGCGGGGCGGCGGTCTCCGCGGTCTTGGCACCGGCCGGGGCGGCCTTCCACGGCACCTCGCCCAGGGCGCTGACGTAGAAGCGGTAGGCCTTGTCCGTCGGCACGCGGCCGGCCGACGTGTGAGGGTGGGTGAGAAAGCCCTGCTCCTCGAGGTCGGCCATGGCATTGCGGATGGTCGCCGGCGATAGCCCCCGGACGTGACGGCGCGAGACGGAGCGCGACCCCACGGGCTGAGCGGTCTCCACGTATTCCGCGATGACAGCCAGGAGCACCTGCCGCAGGCGCTGGTCGAGAAGGGGCAGAGCCATGGTGGCCGTATCGTACCCGATTAAAGGAGATCGATGAAGAGCGCGTCCGAGAGGAGAAAGCCCGCCTCGGTCAGGCGGACGCGCCCGTCCCGCCCGCCGAGGAGCCCGCGCTCACGCCACGCCGCGAGCGTGGCCTGGAGCCGCGCCGGTCCCAGCGCCGCGCGCTCGTCGAGCCACGCTGCCGGCACGCCGTCGCCGAGCCTGAGACCCAGGATCAGGCGCTCGGCCATGCGCTGGCGCGGCGTCAGCGTCTCGTGCGTCCCGACGGGCGGCTCACCGCCCGCGACCATGGCGCCGTAGCGCTCGACGGACTTGACGTTGCCGTAGCGCACGTCGCCGAGGAACCCGCAGGCGCCCGGGCCCAGGCCCAGGTACTCCTCGGCGCGCCAGTAGATCTGGTTGTGCGTCGAGCGGTGCCCCGGGCGGGCGTAGTTGGAGACCTCGTAGTGCTCGAAGCCCGCCTCCGCCGCGAGCTCGGTGAGGCGCGTGTACTGCGCGGTCACCGTGTCCTCCGGCGGGAGGACTATTGAAATTTCGCTCGCCTCGGTCGGCGGGGCCCCAGCCCCGCGACGTCCTGCGGCTCGCCCTGCGGACGCCGCCGCGTGCCAGAGGCTGCCCTCGTCGAGCGTCAGGGCGTAGGCCGAGAGGTGATCGGGCCCCCAGCCGAGCGCACCCTTGACCGTCTCCTCCCAGGTCGCGAGGTCGAGCGCCGGCAGGCCGTAGATCAGATCGACGCTGACATCCTCGAAGCCCGCGGCGCGCGCGGCATCGAAGGCACGGCACGCCTGCGCGGCCGTGTGGAGCCGGTCCAGCGTCGGCAGGATGCGGTCGTCCAGGCTCTGGACACCCAGGCTGATGCGCGTGACGCCCGCCCGGCGATAGCCCGACAGCCGCTCGAGGCTCACGCTCTCGGGATTGCACTCGACCGTGATCTCGGCGCCGGCCTCGATGCCGAAGCGCGACCGGAGGCGATCGAGGATCTCCGCCATCGCCTCGGCGGGCAGCAGCGAAGGCGTGCCGCCGCCGAGGAAGACGCTGCGAAGGTCGACGGCGCCCGCCCACGGGGCGCGGGCGACGAGATCCATCTCGCCGAGGAGCGTCGGGAGGAAGCGCGCGACGGCGCCGGGCGAAACGGGCGCTGTGTTAAAGGAGCAGTAGCCGCAGCGCTTCGTGCAGAAGGGGACATGCAGATACGCGCCGATCGAGCCCGAGCGCGGAATCCACGAGTCAAATGAGGCCATCACTACCTAATCCCCAGGCTCCTCAAAAAGGTCCAGATGCGAGGCGGCGCCCCGCCGTTCGAGTTGAGCGGCCGTCGCGAGACGAGGGCTGAGTTGATCCGCACGCGAGGCGTACGAACCATCATCTCAGCCCTCGCCTCGGGGCCCCGCCCCTCAGCTCGAACGGCCACGAACGTGCGGCCGAGGGCGCCCCAACAATCTTTTTGCTAAATGGCGCAGATGGCCCCTTATCGGCAGCCTGCCTAGGGCAGCCAGTTGCCCAGGCGGCCCCAACGCGGCCAGTGGCTCTCCCCGTTCCACGACCAGTAGATCAGGAAGGCCTTGCCGCGGATCTTCTCGCGCCGGACGAAGCCCCAGTAGCGGCTGTCCTGCGAGTTGTCCCGGTTGTCGCCCATGACAAAGTACGAGCCCGACGGCACCACGAGCGGGTCGCATCCGTAGAGGTAGCCGCAGTGGCCCGACGGGACGGCGGGGATCGAGCCGGGTCGGACGTAGGGCTCCTCGATCGGCCGGCCGTTGAGCTTGACGCGGTTGTCCTGCACCTGCACGGTGTCGCCCCCGACCGCGATGATGCGCTTGATGAAGTCGCGGCTCTCGTCGTTGGGGTACTTGAACACGACGATGTCGCCGCGGTCCGGCGTGCGGAAGCCCGGCAGGTGGGTGTCCGAGAACGGCAGCTCGGCGCCGTAAAGGAACTTGTTGACGAGAATGTAGTCGCCCACGAGCAGGGTCTCCATCATGGAGCCCGACGGGATGGTGAAGGCCTGGACCCCGCACTGGCGAATCACGAGCGCCAGCAGCACGGCGATGAAGATGGCCTCGGCGTACTCGCGGACGAGCGACTTGCGGCGCGCGGGGGCCCCCGCCTCGACGGGCGCGGGCGCTTCGGGTTGGGTCTCGGTGGGGCTCATCTGACGCTCAGCTCTTGAGGACCAACAGGAACGCCTCCTGCGGCACCTCGACCTTGCCGACCTGCTTCATGCGCTTCTTGCCCTCCTTCTGCTTCTCGAGCAGCTTGCGTTTTCGCGAGATATCGCCGCCGTAGCACTTGGCGGTAACGTTCTTGCCCATGGCCTTGACGGTCTCGCGGGCAATGACCCGGCTGCCGATGGCCGCCTGGATGGCGACCTCGTAGAGCTGCCGCGGGATGACGGCTCGGAGCTTTTCCGCCAGCGCCTTGCCCTTCTCGTAGGCCTTCTCGTGGTGGACGATGACGGAGAGCGCGTCCACGGGGTCGCCGTTGAGGAGGATGTCCAGCTTGACCATGTCCGATTCGCGGAACTCGAGAAAGTCGTAGTCGAAAGACGCGTAGCCCTTCGAGATGGACTTGAGCCTGTCGTAGAAGTCGACCACGATCTCGGAGAGCGGGAAGTCGAACTGGATGTGACAGCGCTTGCCCAGGTACTCGAGCGACTTGTGCTCGCCCCGCTTCTCCTGCGCGAGCTTGTAGATCTCGCTCATGAACTCCGTCGGCACGAAGATGGAGCCGCGGACGTAGGGCTCCTCGATTTTCTCGATCTTGTCCGGCGGCGGCAGCTTGGACGGGTTGTCGATCTCGATGGTCTCGCCTCGGGGTGTGACTATGCGGAAGCGCACGCTCGGGGCCGTGACGATCAGCGAGAGGTTGAACTCGCGCTCGAGCCGCTCCTGGACGATCTCGAGGTGGAGCATGCCCAGGAAGCCGCAGCGGAAGCCGTAGCCGAGCGCGAGCGAGGTCTCGGGCTCGAAGTTGAAGGCGGAGTCGTTGAGGCGCAGCTTCTCGAGCGCGTCCCGCAGGCCTTCGTACTCGGTGTCCTCGATGGGGTAGAGACCGGCGAAGACCATCGGCTTGGCGTCGCGGTAGCCGGGGCAGGGCTCGGCCGTCGGCTTCAGCACATCCGTGATCGTCTCGCCCATCTTCGCGTCGGCCACGCGCTTGATGGAAGCCGTGAGAAAGCCGACCTGGCCCGCGCTGAGCTCGTCGACCGCGCGCATGTCGGGGGCGAAGACGCCGACCTGCTGGACCTCGTACGTCTTGCCGTTCGACATCAACAGGGCGCGCATCCCCGCCCGCACGCGCCCGTCGATCAGCCGGACGTAGACGACGACGCCCTGGTACGAGTCGTAGAAGGAGTCGAAGACGAGCGCCTTGAGCGGCGCCTCCGCGTCTCCCTTCGGTGGCGGGATGCGGCTCACGATGGCTTCCAGCACTTCGGGCACGCCCGTACCGTGCTTCGCCGAGATCGTGAGCGCCGTGTCGCCGTCGAGCCCCAGGATCTCGGTGATCTGCGCCCGCGTGCCGGGAACGTCCGCCGCCGGCAAGTCGATCTTGTTGATGACCGGGATGATCTCGAGCCCGCCGTCCAGCGCGAGGTAGAAGTTTGCCAGCGTCTGGGCCTCGACGCCCTGGCCCGCGTCCACGATCAGGAGCGCGCCCTCGCACGCGGCCAGTGAGCGCGACACCTCGTAGGAGAAGTCCACGTGGCCGGGCGTATCGATCAGGTTGAGCGTGTACTCGTGGCCGTCGCGCGCCGCGTAGAGGAGGCGCACGGTGTGGGCCTTGATGGTGATGCCGCGCTCCTTCTCGAGGTCCATCGAGTCGAGGACCTGCCCCACGGCCTTCTTGGCGTCCATGGTGCCGGTGAGGGACAGCAGGCGGTCCGCCAGGGTGGACTTGCCGTGGTCGATGTGGGCAACGATGGAGAAGTTGCGGATGCGGTCCGTGGTCATCTGTCTCAGGATATCACGCGCTGAGCCGCGATGCGTCAGCGGACGAGGCGGGCGTGCGAGGCCACGACGGCGCCGTCCTCGAGCACGACGCCGGGGCCGACGTGGGCGTGCGGGCCGATGCGGACGTCCGCGCCGACGATGCAGTCGCGGAGCACGGCGCCGGCGCCCACCGAGACGCGCTCCCAGAGGACGGCGCCCTCGACGGCTGCCGCGGCTCCAACGGCGCATCCCGGGCCCAGGACGGCGGACGGGCCGACGCGACAGTCGTCCGCGAGCCGGCACCCCGCGCCGATCACGACCGGCGCCACGGCGGAGACGCGCGCGCCCAAGATTGCATCGGTCGCGATCGATAGCCGGTCGCCGCCCGCGCCCGCCGGGCCCACGTCCGTCGCCACCCGGCCCTCCAGCAGGTCGAGCTGGGCCTGGCGGTACTTTTCGGGGCTGCCGATGTCAATCCAGTAGCCGTCGCCGACCCACCCGAAGAAAGGCAGGCCGTCGGCCAGGAGCCCCGGGAAGAACTCGCGCTCCATGGACGCGACGCGGCCGGGCGGGATTCGCGCCAGCAGGGCGCCGTCGAGCACGTAGATCCCGGCGTTGACCGTGTCGGCCGTGCGCTGCGCCGCGCTTGGTTTCTCCACGAATCCTGTCACGCGCCCGTCGCCCGCCACCTCGACCAGGCCGTAGGGGCTGGGGTCTTCCACGCGCGTCAGGAAGATCGTGGCCCGCGCCCCGCGCTGGGCGTGGAAGCGCAGCATGGCGGAGAGGTCGACGTCGGTCAGGACGTCGCCGTTGAGCACGACGACGAGGCCGCTCACGAGATCGGCCGCGTTCCGGACGCCGCCCGCCGTCCCCAACGGCTCCGCTTCGACGGCGTAGTGGAGCCCGACGCCCCAGCCGGCGCCGTCGCCCATGGTCCGCCGAACCTCGTCCACGAGATAGGAGCACGACAGCACGACGCGCTCGACCCCGTGCCGACGCAGCAGGGCCAGCTGGTAGGCCAGAAACGGGATGTTGAGCAGCGGGACGACAGGCTTCGGGCGGGAGCTCGTCAGGGGGCGCAGGCGCGTGCCTTGGCCCCCGGCCAGGATGACGGCGGTTATGTGTCCGGTGTCCAGGGCTGCGCCTCGCTGATGAGCATGACCGGGATGCCGTCGCGGATCGGGTAGGCCTTCTGGCACCGCTGGCAGATAATGCGCGTTTCCTCGAAGATGAGGTTGCCCTTGCAGGCCGGGCAGGCCAGGATGGCCCGCAGCTCCTCGTCGATCATCGTTTGGTCTCCTTCCTGAAATGGTCGAGAGTCTGGATCAAGCCGTCGCCGAGAGGCACGGTCGGACGCCAGCCGAGCACGCGCTCGGCGAGCTTGGGGCTCAGGCAGCTGCGCCGCTGCTCGCCGGGTCGCGCCGGGGCGTGGACGGCGTCGACGCTCGATCCCGCGGCTTTGCTGAGCGCGACGCAGATGGCGTTCACCGAGGTCTCCACTCCCGTCCCGATGTTCACCGGCCCGGTGACGTCCGCGCGCTCGAGGGCCAGCAGGTTGGCCGCCGCCACGTCGTCCACGTAGACGAAGTCGCGCGTCTGGAGCCCGTCGCCGTTGATCACCAGCGCCTCGCCGGCCAGGACGCGGCGGCAGAAGATGGCCACCACGCCCGCCTCGCCGTGGGGGTTCTGGCGCGGACCGTACACGTTGGCGTAGCGGAGAGAGATGCCGCTCATGCCCCAGAGGGCGCCCCAGGCCTCGACGTACTGCTCCATCGCGACCTTGGTGATCCCGTAGGGCGAGGCGGGCCGGGCCGGGTGCTCCTCGGGCGTGGGGATCAGGTCCGTGTCGCCGTAGCCGGCGCCGCCGCTCGAGGAGTAGATCATCCGCCGCACGCCGAAGCGCCGGCAGCAGTCAAGCAGGTTGAGCCCGCCCCCGATGTTGACCGACGCGTCGAAGGCCGGATCGGCGACGGAACGGCCGACGGAGGCCTGGGCGGCCAGGTGCGCCACCGCGTCGGGACGCTCGGCCGCGAAGACCTCGCTGAGCTGCCCGCTCCGGATGTCCAGCGCGTGGAAGGCCGCCTGCGGGGGGAGCCACGCGCGGTTGCCGGTGGAGAGGTCGTCCACGATGGCCACCGCGTGCCCGGCGCGGATGAAGGCGTCCGCGACGTGGGAGCCGATGAAGCCCGCTCCCCCCGTGACGAGCACCTTCACGCGGGGCGCCCCATCGCGCGGCACCATTCGAGTGTTCGGGCCAGTCCCTCTTCGAGCTCGACGGCCGGCTCCCAGCCGAGCAGCCGCCGCGCCCGGCCGATGTCTGGCTGGCGGACCTTCGGGTCGTCGGTCGGCAGCGGGCGGAAGACGATCTCGCTCGTGGAGCCCGCGGCGCGGATGACGTGCTTCGCGAGCTCGAGGAGGGTCATTTCGCGGGGGTTGCCGATGTTGACCGGGTCGTTGATGGGCGCCTGCATGAGCCGCCAGATGCCCTCCACGAGATCGGAGACGTACGTGAAGGAGCGCGTCTGGGAGCCGTCGCCGAAGACGGTCAGTGGCTCGTTGCGCAACGCCTGGCGGACGAAGGTCGGCACCGCCCGGCCGTCCGTGAGGCGCATGCGGCTGCCGTAGGTGTTGAAGATGCGGACGATGCGCGTGTCGAGCCCGTGGACGCGGTGGTAGGCCATCGTCATGGCCTCGGCGAAGCGCTTCGCCTCGTCGTAGACGCCGCGCGGTCCCACAGGGTTGACGTTGCCCCAGTAGTCCTCGCGCTGCGGGTGCACCAGCGGGTCGCCGTAGACCTCCGACGTCGAGGCGAGGAGGAACTTGGCGTGGCGGGCCTTCGCGAGCCCGAGGGCCCGGTGGGTGCCGAGCGAGCCGACCTTGAGCGTCTGGATGGGCAGCTCGAGGTAGTCGATGGGCGAGGCGGGGCTCGCGAAGTGGAGCACGTAGTCGACGGCGCCCTTGATCGAGATGAAGTTGGTCACGTCGTACTCGACGAAGACGAACCGCGGGTCCTGGATGTGGGCGATGTTGTCGAGCGAGCCCGTCAGGAGGTTGTCCATGCAGACCACCTCGCAGCCCTTCCCCAGGAGGAAGTCGCAGAGGTGGGAGCCGATGAACCCCGCGCCGCCCGTGACGAGGACCCGCACGCGGGCGCCCTCAGGCCGGCAGGACGGGTTTCCGTCCGACCGAGTAGTACTCGAAGCCGAGGCGCCGCATCCGCTCCGGCTCCCAGAGGTTGCGCCCGTCGAAGATCACGGGGCGCTTGAGCAGGCCGCGCAGCCGCTCGAGGTTGAGGTACTTGAACTCGTTCCACTCCGTCACCAGCACGACCGCGTGCGCGCCCTCGGCCGCCTCGTAGGGCGAGGCGCTGAAGGTGACGCCGGCCGGCAGGAGCCGCCTGGCGTTGTCCATGGCCGCCGGGTCGTAGGCGCGGATCCTGGCGCCGGCCGCGTGCAGGAGCTGGACGACCTCCACGCTCTTGGCCTCGCGCATGTCGTCGGTGTTCGGCTTGAAGGCGAGGCCCAGCACCGCAATCGTCGTGTCGTCCAGCGGGCCCAGGGCCTTGGCGACGGTCTCGACGAGATGCGCGGCGCGCTCGCGGTTGATCTCCACGATCGAGCGGAGGAGCTTGAAGTCGTAGCCGAGGCGGCCGGCCGTGTGGATGAGCGAGTCCACGTCCTTGGGGAAGCAGGAGCCGCCGTAGCCCAGCCCCGCCTGGAGGAACGCCCCGCCGATGCGCGGGTCGAGCCCCATGCCCTTCATGACCTGCGTCACGTCGGCGCCGGCCGCCTCGCAGATGTTGGCGATGGCGTTGATGAAGGAGATCTTGGCGGCGAGGAAGGCATTGGACGCGTACTTGATGACCTCCGCCGACGGCAGGTCGGTGATGATCATGGGTCGCTCGAGCGGCGCGTAGAGCTCGACGAGCGTCATCGCCACCTGCTGGGAGGGCGCGCCGATCACGATGCGATCCGGGCGGAGCGTGTCCTCGATGGCCGAGCCCTCGCGCAGGAACTCGGGGTTCGACACGACGTCGAACTCGACCGGGCGCGGCTGGTGGCGCCCGATGACCTCGCGGACGAGCTCGCCCGTGCCGACCGGGGCCGTGGACTTGTTGACGACCACCTTGTAGCGGTCCATCGAGCGGCCGATCTCGGCCGCGACCGCCTCGACGTGCGAGAGGTCGGTCTCGCCGCTGTCCTTGGGCGGCGTGCCGACGGAGATGAAGATCACGTCCCCATGGCGGATGCCCGCGCCCAGGTCCGTGGTGAACGAGAGCCGCCGGTCCTCCACGTTGCGCGCGACCATCTCCTCGAGGCCCGGCTCGTAGATGGGCATGCGCCCGGCCTTGAGGGCGTCGATCTTGGCGCGGTCGTTGTCCACGCAGACCACGTCGTTGCCCAGGTCGGCGAAGACCGCCCCGGTGACGAGCCCGACATACCCTGTGCCGACGACGCAGATGTTCATGGGTGCGCGCTTGCGAGCATCCTAGGATACCAAACCTTGGGGTCAGGTCTTGCATTCCTACATTGGTTCCTTGGCGGGGTATGTCTCAGCGCGTAGGCAATGTAGGAATGCAAGACCTGACCCCGTCAGAAGAGGCGCAGCAGGAGGCGCTCGGCGACCATCCCGGCGAAAAGCAACAGGAGGTAGAAGTTCGAGAAGAGGAAGAGCTTGAGCCAGCCTCGCTGGTCGTGGGGCTCGCGGGCGAACTTGACGGCGAGCCACATGAGCCGCCCGCCGAGCAGCGCCGCGATCACGAAGGTTACCGGCCCGCCGACGCCGAAGGTCGGCGCCGCAAGAGACCACGCGGTCAGCCCCGAGGCGTAGAGCAGGATGAGCCGCGCCGTGCCTTCGACGCCCACCACCTCGCTGACCATGGGGAAGCCGCCCGAGGCGTAGTCGGCGCGGTAGCGGAGCGCCAGCGCCCAGAAGTGGGGCATCTGCCAGAGGAAGAGGATGCCGAAGAGGATGATGGCGCCGGCGTCCGTGAGACTGCCGCCGGCCGCCACCCAGCCGATGACGGGCGGGATCGAGCCGGGGATGGCGCCCGGCACGGCGGCGAAGGGCGAAGTCGGCTTGAGCCACGGCGTGTAGACCCCGTTGTAGAAAACCGCCGCAATGATCCCGAGCACGCCCGCGGTGCGGCCGATGCCGAGCCACAGCACGACCGCGCCCCCGACCGTGGCAAGGGCGGCGAAGGCGAGGCCCTGGGCGTGCGAGAGACGCCCCGAGGGCAGGGGACGGTTCGCCGTCCGCGCCATCAGCGCGTCCTTGTCTCGCTCCTGCACCTGGTTGAGGGCCGACGCGCCCGAGGAGAGCAGCATCACGCCCGCCAGCACGACCAGGCCGTGCGCCCAGGGGAAGTCGGCGCCGAGCGGCGCGCGCAGCATGAAGCCGGCCGCCGCCGAGACCAGCACGAGCAGCACGATGCCGAACTTGGACAGCTCCGCGTAGGCGCCGACGCGCTCGCCGAGGCCCGTGGCCGCCCACGCGCGGGCGGTCGGGCTTAAAGCCCTAGGAGGCACGGGCGACCCCGCCGATGATCTCGCGCGTCGGGGCTTCCGCGCCCCGCGCGACGGCAATCCACCCCTCGGCGTGAGCCGAGAGCCAGACGAGCACTCCCCACAGCGCGTAGGCGACCACGGCGTGCGCCGCACGGAGCGGCACGGCCGGCCCTCCGAGCACGGCCATGATCCCCAGCGCCACCTGCAGGACGGCGAGCACCGCCGCCGCCGCCGCGGGCCTTGCCAGCGCCGTACGCCGCGCCGTCAGCGCGAGGTGGACGAAGAGCCCGAGGAACACCACTCCGAGCCACCGGTGGGTCCAGTGAACCCCGCTCTCCCAGTGGTGCGGCAGGAGGCTGCCGCTGCAGAGCGGGAAGTCGGGGCAGGCGAGCCCCGCCCCCGCGTGGCGCACGTATCCGCCGAGCGCCAGCTGGAGGAGGAGCGCCGCCAGGCCGGCCATGGCCAGCCGCTTGAGCCGCGCCGGCACCGGGGGGTGCGCCCGCGTGCCCTCGGCCAGGATGATGAGCCCGGCGAGGATCAGGAGCGCGTTCACGAGGTGGGCGGTGCTCACGAGATCAGGCAGCTTGAAAAGCACCGTTACGCCGCCCAGGCCGATCTGTGCCGCGAGGAGGGCGACCAGGATGAGGCTCAAGCGTCGCGGCGCGCGCGCCGTCGTGCGCCGCCACGTCAGGACCACGGTCACGAGCAGCAGCAGGGTGAACGGGATGGCCTTGAGCCGGTGGCTGAACTCGATCAGGACCTCAGTTTGCGCGGGCGGCAGGAGGCGCCCGTGGCAGAGCGGCCAGTCGGGGCAAGCGAGGCCGGAGCCGGTGGCGCTCACGATGTTGCCCATGGTCATGAGCAGGGAGAGGGCGACGATAGCCGCCCACGCCCAGGCGCGCGGCGGGCAGGCGCGCGGCGGGCTACCCGCCATGCGAGGCTCCGAGCGGGGCGATGGCGCCGTCCTGGCCACCGGCGGCCTGCCAGCGGAAGAAGACGACGCTGATCGCGATCAGGAAGACGAGCCCCCCGGGGATCCACATGATGAGGCCGCCCAGGTGCTGGTCGGTGTGCGGCGTGAGCGCCTCCCACACCCGGGGCGCCGCAGCGTAGTAGGGGTAGAGCACGCTCCCGGCCATCGTGATGAAGATCGAGACGACGACCATGGGCAAGCCGACCACGAACAGGTACAGCATCTGCACGGGATAGGGCGCGCGCGGCAGCTCGTGCGAGGGCGACATCACCGGCCACCACAGGATGACCGATACGACCATGATCATGAGGTGCTCGACGATGTGCACGCCGTGGTGATCCATCGCCAGGTTGTAGAGCGGCGGCAGGTGCCAGGCCACGAGCACGAGGTTGAAGCTCGCGAACGCCCCCGAGGGCCGCGTCAGGCGGCGCCCGAGGCTCAGCACGAGCGGGTGGCGCAGGAGCGGCGAGAGCATCCAGCCCGGCGTGCCGTAGAGCAGGAGCGGCGGCATGGCGAAAACCAGCAGGAGGTGCTGGACCATGTGGGCGCTGAAGAGGTAGTGGTCCGAGAGATCGTGGAGCGGCCCGGTCAGCGAGCCCAGCAGCACCGCGAGCCCCGCGAAGAAGGAGACCACCTTGACGCCCTTCACGCGCCGGCCCTGGGCGCGCCCCCGGCGGAGCGCGGCTACGTACACGCCGCCGAGCGCCGCGACGCCCGCGACGACGGTGAGATCGGGGTGCCACGCGGTCCAGTCAAAGCCGTCGGGCCCGAGGGGCGGCGGCCCCGCGGGCCCGGGCACTACGTGCGCCATGCTTCTACCCGCGCGCGAGCAGGATGTAGGCGCCGAAGAGCGCCATGATGGCGAGGATGATGGTGACGGCGATGATGAGTGGGCCGACGAAGAGCACGGTCAGCAGCTTGTTGTCGTAGCGCAGGTGCATGAAGAAGGCGACCACCAGCCCGAACTTGAAGACGGAGAAGACGAGGAGCAGCGCGACCAGGGCGTGGCTCGGGATGCCCGGCACGTACAGCGCGCCGATCTCGATGGCGGTGAGAAGGCCTAGCACCACGGCCACCCGAATATAGGTCTGGACCGTGGCATGGCCCCCGCCCGGGGCGTGGGCTGCTGTGGGAGCGGCGTGGCTCGAATCCATAACCCTCGGCCTCCTACGGGATCAGGTAGATGAGGGTGAAGATGGCGATCCAGACGATGTCCACGAAGTGCCAGTACAGGCCGCAGATCTCGACCTTGAGCGAGTCCTGCGCCCCGAGCTTGCCGCGCAGCGCCAGCACCCAGAGCGAGAGGAGCCAGATGACGCCGCCCGTGACGTGGGCGCCGTGGAAGCCCGTCAGCACGAAGAAGGTGGAGCCGAAGAGGTTCGTCTGGAGCGTCAGGCCCAGGTGGACGAAGTGCGTGAACTCGAAGATCTGGAAGCCGACGAAGCCCGCGCCTAACACCGCCGTCATGAAGAGCCAGATCTTGCCCCACTTCATGTCGTTGCGCTGGACAGCGGCCAGCGCCAGCACCATCAGCAGGGACGACATGAGTAGGACGAAGGCGCTGAGCGACGTCAGCGGGATGTTCAGGATCTCGTGGGGGCCCGGCCCGTTGATGCTCTTGCCCTTGTAGGCGAGGTACGTGCCGATCAGCGAGCCGAAGAACATGCACTCGGAGCCGAGGAAGGCCCACATCCCCATCTTGCGATGGTCGAGCCCGGTGCAGCCGATGTTCGGGTCGTGCGCGACGGCGGTGTGCTCCGCGGCCATCAATGGGGCCCTCCCGCGGGCGGCCCCACATCCGTTTGATGATGGTACTCGAGCATGAACCGGATCATGCAGTAGAGCGTCAAGAGGCCGCCCCCGACCACCTGGTAGATGCTCACGAGGGCGCCCGAGAACATCACGAAGAGGGCGCCCGCCAGGAGGATGGGCCAGTAGGACGGCGGAGGCATGTGGATGGACGCCGTGTCCACGTGGGCCGCCGGCGCGCCCTTCCGGGGCGGGGCGCCGTGGCCGTCGCCGTGCTTCTGCACCCAGAAGTCGTCGCGGGCGTGGACCACGGGCTCGGTGGCGAAGTTGTACACGGGCGGCGGCGAGGGGATGGTCCATTCCAGCGTGCGCCCGTCCCAGGGGTCCGCCGGGGCGGGGGCGCCCGAGCGCGTGGTCGCGATCACGTTCCAGATGAAGACCAGGAACGAGAGCACGATCACGAACACGCCCATCGTCGAGACCATGTTCCAGAAGTTCCAGCCGAGGTCGGGCGCGTACGTGTAGATCCGCCGGGGCATGCCGATGAGTCCCAGGAAGTGCATCGGGAAAAAGGTGACGTTGAAGCCGATCAGCATCAGCCAGAAGTGCACCTTGCCCAGCCGCTCGTCGAGCAGCTTGCCGAAGATCTTCGGCCACCAGTAGTAGACGCCCGAGAAGAGCCCGAAGATCGAGCCGCCGAAGAGCACGTAGTGGAAGTGGGCGACGACGAAGTAGGAATCGGTCTGCTGCAGGTCCACCGGCGGGGAGGAGTGCATGACGCCCGATAGGCCGCCCAGGGTGAACATGGCGATGAAGCCCAGCGAGAAGTAGAGCGGGCTCGAGAACTGGATCCTGCCGCCCCAGAGCGTGCCGATCCAGTTCAGGATCTTCACGCCCGTCGGCACCGCGATCAGCATGGTCGAGATGGAGAAGGCCGAGTCGGCGATCGGGCCCATGCCCACGGAGAACATGTGGTGGCTCCACACGCCGAAGCCCAAGAAGCCGATCATGATTCCCGAGTAGATGACCACGGGGGCGCCGAAGAGCGGCTTGCGCGAGAAGGTCGGCAGCACCTCGGATACGATGCCCATGGCGGGCAGGATCAGGATGTAGACCTCGGGGTGGCCGAAGATCCAGAAGAGGTGCTGCCAGAGCAGCGGGTCGGCGCCGCCCGCCGGGGCGTAGAAGAGCGTGCCGAAGAAGCGATCGAACATCAGGAGGATCAGCGCCACCGTGATGGCCGGGAAGGCCAGGATCACCAGGAACTGCACCACGAAGCTCATCCAGACGAACAGCGGCATCCGCATGAGCGTCATGCCGGGGGCGCGCATGTTGATGATGGTCACGATGAAATTGAAGCCGGCCATCAGCGAGGAGATACCGAGCACCTGCAGGCCCAGCATCCAGAAGTCGATGCTGTGCGTGGGCGAGAACTGGGCCGAGGTCAGGTTCGCGTAGCCGAACCAGCCGGCGTCGGGCACCGTGCCCGCGAGGAAGCTCAGGTGGAGCAGCAGGGCGCCCGAGAAGAAGACCCAGTAAGAGAGCGCGTTCAGCCGGGGGAAGGCCACATCCCGCGCCCCGATCAGGAGCGGGATCATGTAGTTGAAGAAAGCCGCGCTCATCGGCATGATCGCCAGGAACACCATGGTAGTCCCATGCATGGTGAACAGCTCGTTGAAGCGCTGGGCGCCGACCAGCGTGCTGTCGGGTTGCGCCAGCTGCAGGCGCATGATCACGGCCTCGATGCCTCCCACCAGGAAGAAGAAGAAGGCCGAGACGCCGTAGAGCTGCCCGATGCGCTTGTGGTCCACGGTCGTGATCCAGGACCAGAGCACGCTCCCGACGCTCAACTTCGTGCCGTGCATGTACGCCGCGTGTGTCGCCATGGAAGTCCTCTTATTTCAGGCTCAGGAGATAGGCGGCGAGCGCCTTGGACTGCTCGCCCCGCATGCCCAGGTCCGGCATCAGCACGCCCGGCTTCATGTGGCCCGGGTTCTCGATCCACCTGGCCAGGTTCTCCGGCGTGTTCACCATCAGGTTGGCGCCCATGGTCTTCCGGCTGCCGAAGTGCGTCAGGTTGGGCCCCAGCACGCCGCCCGAGATGCCCGCGATCGTGTGGCAGCCCACGCAGGCGGACTGGCTGAAGAGATCCTGGCCCTTCTGCGCGAGGGGATCCGTGGGCTGGACGGGCGGCCTCTGCTGGGCCGCCACCCACTTCTCGAAGTCGGCCTTGGTGTGCACGATGACGCGGAAGCGCATGTTGGCGTGCGACATGCCGCAGTACTCGGCGCACTGGCCCGGGTACTCGCCGGGCTCGTCGGGCGCCAGCGTGATGCGGTTGACGCGGCCCGGCACCACGTCCCGCTTGCCGCCCAGCCGGGGCGCCCAGAAGGAGTGGATGACGTCGGGAGCGTGGAGGTTGAGGGCGACCGTCTGGCCCGCCGGGAGGTGCAGCTCGTTGGCCGTGACCACCTTGAGGTCGGGGTACTTGAACTCCCACCACCACTGCCGCCCGCCGACGTCCACCCGCAGCGCCGTCGCCGCCGGCGCCTCCTGGGTCTTGAAGATCGCGGAGATCGTCGGGATGGCGAAGATGAGCAGGATCAGCGCGAAGACGATCGTCCAGGAGACCTCGAGGACCGTGTGGCCGTGGACCTGCTTCGGGATGGGCGCGCCGGGCCTCTCGCGGTAGCGGAAGCAGACCCACAGGAGCCCGGCCTCGACGGCGATGCCGATGCCGAGCGTCCACCACGAGATCAGCATGAAGATCTCGTGCGTGACCCGGCCGAACCCCGACTTCGGCCTCACCGTGGTCATGGGCGAGTCCCACATCGACCAGCCGCACGAGGAGAGCAGCAGTGCCACGGCCAGCAGCAGGAGCGCCGCGGGGATGCGGGAGAGGAGGCTCTTGCGCATAAGGCCCTTTACCTGGGTGGTACGCCCGGATCCGGGGCGGGGGCCACGACGGCGGAAGCCGCCGCCGGACGCTGCAGGTCGAAGACAGCCACCCAGCTGCGGGCGGCCAGCACGAGCACGATGATCACCGGGATCGAGGTCCATAGGACGTCGGAGCGCCGCCGGCGACGCCCGGGCTCCTGGGCGCGGCGGCAGCGCA
Source organism: Candidatus Rokuibacteriota bacterium (assembly GCA_030647435.1). Classification (NCBI taxonomy): domain Bacteria; phylum Candidatus Rokuibacteriota; species Candidatus Rokuibacteriota bacterium. Next base: position 90,021 of record JAUSJX010000097.1, on the reverse strand, counting down.
TGACGTAGGCGAAGGAGCGGGCCTGAGCGGCCAGGAACACGGTCAGCACGACGGCCAGCAGTAGGTGCGTTATGGTCGGCACAGCCCCCTCGGTGCGGTGATCAGAGCGTTAGCCCGGAAGTCTACTTGAGGGAGGCGGGAAAACCAAGTGTGAAACTTCACAATTAGCCGGCCAGTTCGAGCAGGGTGTACAGGAGCGTGTTGGCGCCCCGCTCGATGGCCCGCCAGTCGCTCGTCTCGTCTGGGCGGTGGCTGCGCCCGCCCTGCGAGGGGATGAAGAGCATGCCCGAGTCCGTCACGAGGGCGAGATTCTGGGCGTCGTGGCCCGCGCCGGAGGGCATCCGCTTGACCTTGAGCTTGAGCCCGGCCGCAGCGGCCTCCACGGCCCGCATCACGCGCGGCGCGCAGCGCGCGGGTTGGCTCTTCGAGATCGGGTCGACCGTCACCTTGAGCTTCCACTTCTTCGCGACGCTCCTGGCGAGGGCCAGACACTGGCGCTCGAGGCGGGCCAGCACCCTCGGGTCGAGCTCGCGCATCTCGTGGAGGAGGACACAGCGGTCCGGCACGATGTTGGAGACGCCCGGGCCGACCTCGACCCGACCGAAGTTGGTGACGCTGCGGCCGCTGCCCTTCGTGATGATCAGCCGCCGCGCGCGCAGGGCATACTCGGCCGCCGCCATGAAGGCGTCCCGGCGCCAGGCCATGGGTGTGGTGCCGGCGTGGTCGGCCTGGCCCCTGAAGGTCACCCAGCTTCGGCGGTTGCCCACGATACCCTCGACGACGCCGATGGGGATCTTCGCCGCCTCGAGGTGCGGACCCTGCTCGATGTGCAGCTCGACATAGGCCGAGAGCGTTTTGGGGTTGCAGCGCGCCTTGGGAGCGTCGTAGGCGTTGAAGCCCGCCCGCGCCATGGCGTCCACGAGCCGTTCGCCGTCAGCGGCACGGAGGCGCGGGATCTGCTTGGCGTCGAGCTTGCCGGCGAAGGCGCTCGAGCCGAAGAGCCCCGCGTAGCGCCCCTCCTCGTCGCTCCACGCGGCGACCATGAGCGGCAGCCGCGTGCGCACGCCCGACTCGTGGATGGCCTGGAGGCACTCGAGGCCGGCGAGGACGCCCAGCGCCCCGTCGAGCGGGCCGCCGTTGGGCACCGTGTCGATGTGCGAGCCCGTGATGACCGACGGACCGCCGTTGCCGAGACGGCCGAAGGTGTTGCCCGCCTCGTCCACCCAGGTGCTGAGCCCGGCCTCCTTCATCCGCCCCAGCAGCCAGGCGCGGGCCTCCTCGTGCGCCGGGCTCCAGCAGGAGCGCGTAATGCCCCGGCCGTCGGGGTTGCGCCCGAAGCGCGAGAGGGCTTCGAGATGGGTCCTGAGGCGCGGCAGGGAGATCGCGAGCGGGGCGGCCATGGCGGGCCGCAGTATACCCCAGCGCTTCCGGAGGGAAAACCCGCCGCGGATGCGGTCTTGACACCCTTCGCGGGCGGCCCGTATCATGGAAATGAATTGTCGTTCAGTGACGCAGCCGTGTCTCGAAGTCCTCACCCGAGGGAGGGTTTATGGATTTTGCGCTGACGCCTGAACAGACATCCTTCCGGGAAGAGGTCCGGTCCTGGCTCGCGAAGAACCTGCCCAAGGACTGGAGCGACCGGATGCGGGTGGGGTCCGACGTGCCCCGGCCGGAGGTCTACGACTTCCTGCGCACGTGGCAGCGCAAGATGTACGAAGCGGGCTTCATGGGCCTGACCTGGCCCAAGGACTACGGCGGCCGCGGGCTCACCTTCATGGAGGAGATGATCCTCCAGGAGCAGATCGCGCTGGCCAAGGCGCCCCCCGTGCTCAACATCCTGGCCATCGGCATGGCCGGTCCCACCATCATGGCCTACGGCACCGAGGAGCAGAAGCGGCGCTATCCGGCGAAGATGCTGTCCTGTGAGGAGATCTGGTGCCAGGGCTACTCGGAGCCCAACTCGGGCTCGGACCTGGCCTCGCTCCAGACGCGCGCCGAGAAGGTGGGCGACCACTACGTCGTCAACGGCCAGAAGGTGTGGACGTCCATCGCGCACCAGGCCGACTGGATGATGCTGCTGGCGCGCACCGACGGGAAGGCCGAGAAGCACAAGGGGATCACGTACTTCCTGCTCGACATGCACAGCCCGGGCGTGACCGTGAAGCCGCTCAAGCAGCTCACCGGCGACGACGAGTTCAACGAGGTCTACTTCGACAACGTCAAGGTGCCCGAGGCCAATATCCTGGGCGGGCTCAACAACGGCTGGGCGGTGGGCATGACCACGCTGATGTACGAGCGGCTGGCCCTGGGTTTCGGCCTTCAGGTGCGGCTCCGGATCGCCCTCGACGGACTCGTGGACCTGGCCAAGCGCACGAAGAAGAACGGCGCGCCGGCCACGCAGGACCCCAACGTGCGCCAGAAGCTGGCGCAGATGTGGATCGACACCGAAGTGTTCAAGTACACCGGGGCGCGCGCCATCACCAAGCTGCTCAAGGGCGAGCTGCCCGGCCCCGAGGCCTCGGCCGGCAAGATGATGTGGGTCGAGGGCCACCAGCGGCTCCAGGAGCTCGCAATGGAGATCCAGGGTCCGTATTCCCAGCTCGGCCGGGGCAGCCGGTGGGCCGTGGACGGCGGCGTGTGGCAGTACAGCTTCCTCCGCTCGCGCGCCAACTCCATCGAGGGCGGGACAACCGAGATCCAGAAGAACATCATCGGCGAGCGCGTGCTCGGCCTTCCGAAAGGCTAGACCATGAACTTTGGGTTCAATGAAGAGCAGGAGCTGCTGCGGAGCACCGCCCGGAAGTTTTTCGACAACGAGTGCGCCTCGGTGACCGTCCGCAAGCTCATGGACGGCCCCGAAGGCATGACGCCCGACCTCTGGAAGAAGATCGCCGAGCAGGGGTGGACCGGGCTCATCTTCGCCGACGAGCACGGCGGCATGGGGCTGGGCTTCGTCGACCTCGTGGTGCTCATGGAGGAGATGGGCCGCGCGGTCGTGCCCGGACCGTTCTTCTCCACCGTGCTGCTGGGTGGTCTCGCGGTCCGGGAGGCCGGCACGGACGCGCAGAAGAAGGCCTGGCTGCCGAAGATCACCTCGGGCGAGGCGCGCGCGACGCTCGCCTGGATGGAACCCTCCGCCGATCTCGGCGCCCGCGGCATCACGCTCCAGGCGACGGCCAAGGGCGCGGGCTTCACGCTGAACGGCACCAAGCTCTTCGTCCACGACGCCCACACCGCCGACGTGATCGTCGTCGCGGCCCGCACGTCCTCCGGGCAAAATCCCCCAGCGGGCGGGCAAAATCCCGAAGACGGCGTGTCCCTCTTTCTCGTTCCCAAGGGCACGCCCGGCTTGAGCGTCACGCTCCTGCCGACCATGGATCAGACGCGGAAGCTCTGCGAGGTTGGGCTCAAGGACGTCGCGCTCGGAGCCGAGGCGCTCATGGGGCAGGCCGGCTCGGGCTGGGCACCGCTCGCCCGCGTCATCGACCGTGCCACGGTCGCCCTCTGCGCCGAGATGTGCGGCGGCGCGCAGAAGGTGCTCGAGATGACGGTCGAGTACGCGAAGATCCGGCAGGCTTTCGGCCGGCCCATCGGCTCCTACCAGGGCGTCAAGCACAAGGCGGCGGACATGCTGGTGGACGTCGAGAACAGCAAGTCGATCACGTACTACGCCGCGTGGGCCATGGACGAGGGCGTGCCCGAAGGCCAACTCGCGGTCAGCATGGCCAAGGCCTACGTCTCGGACGCGTACCGCCGGGTCTCCGGCCTCGGCATCCAGCTCCACGGCGGCATCGGGTTCACCTGGGAGCACGACCTGCACCTCTACTTCAAGCGGGCCAAGGGGTCGGAATTCACCTTCGGCGACGCCACGTGGCATCGCGAGCGGGTCGCCCAGTTGGTCAACCTCTAGCGTGCAGGCCGCCGATAAGGGCCCATCTGCTTCGTTGACGCCCTCGGCTGCACGCTCAACGTACAGGAGTACGCCTCGCATGCAGCCATCGGGCGCCGCCTCGCATCTGGGCCCTTCTCGACGGCCTGCCGGGTAGTTGAGTGGGACGGGTCCGAGAGCGGTTCGGCAAATGGATCCGTCGGGGCGCCGCGCCGGCGCCTCCCAAGAATCCCCTGCTGTTCGCCGACCACGAAGAGATACAGGACATCGCGCGCCAGATGGCGCGCACCAAGGTCGAGCTCGATCGCTCCATCCTGACGCTCAGGAGCTGGGCCCGCGACATCTCCCGCCGCGTGGCCGAGAGCGGCGGGGGGCTCGACCAGGGCCACGATCTTCGCTCGCTCGGCGAAACCGTGGGCGGTCTCGCGCACAATTTCAACAACTCGCTCGCGGCCATCCTGGCCTACACCGAGCTGCTCCTCCGCGACGCGCCCAAGGATTCGACCGCCCACCGCCGGCTCGTGGTCGTCCGCGAGGTTGCGCTCGAGGCGTCGGCGACGGTGCGGCGGCTCCAGGATTTCGTCTCGCGCCAGCCGGAGGTCGCCTTCGGCCCCGTCGGTCTCCCGGCCGTCATCCAGGAAGCCCTCGACCTGACGGCGCCGCGCTGGCGCGACGACGCCGAGCGCCGCGGCGTCGTCATCACCGTCACGCAGGACATGGAAGCGCTGCCGCCCGTCGAGGGCATCGCCTTCGAGCTGCGCGATGCTCTCGTGCGCCTCATCCTCAACGCCGTCCAGGCGATGGACGAGGGCGGTACGCTCGGCATCCGCGCCGCCAGCGAAGAGTCGGGCTGGATCGTCATCGAGGTGCGCGACACGGGTATCGGGATGACAGAAGAGCACTCGCGGCTCGTGGCCAACCGCGCGCTCGAGAAGGCCCCGACCGGCCGCGGCGGCCGCGGGCTGGCGGAAGTCGCCGAGATCATCGAGCGGCACGGGGGCAGCATGAGCATCGAGAGCGAGCCGGGCCGGGGCACGGTGGTCCGCCTCCGCCTGCACGCGAGCCGCTTTCAGATCATCCCGCCCACCGAGGGCGTCGTGGCGCCCGTGCACCCGGAGCAGGCCTCGCGGATCCTGCTCGTGGACGACGACCCGCGTCTGCTCACCGTCCTCTCCGACATGCTCCAGTCCTACGGGCACGCCGTCACCACGGCTGCCAAGGGCGAGGAGGCGGTGCAGATGTTCGACCCGACCTTGCACGACGTGGTCATCACGGACCTCGGCATGCCGCGCATGAACGGCTGGGAGGTCGCCGAGCGCATCAAGGCGCAGTCGCCGGAGACGCCGGTGTTCCTCCTGACGGGCTGGGGCGAGAGCGTGGCCGCTCACGAGGGCAGCCAGTTCGTGGACCGCGTGGTCGCCAAGCCGGTCTCCGCCGAAGCCCTGATGGAGCAGCTGGCCGAGCTGCATCGCACGCGCGCTCCGGCCCCGTGACGCCCGTCCGGCCCAAGCCCGCGTCGTCCGTCCTCCTCGTCCGCCCGGGGTCGCAGTCGCCGGCCGAGGTCTACATGATCCGGCGGCAGAAGAGCATGCGCTTCCTCGGCGGCTTCTACGCGTTCCCGGGCGGCAAGGTGGATCCCGAGGACGGCGAGCCCCAAATCCTGGCCCGCTGCCGCGGCATCACGGCGGCCCAGGCCGAGCGGCTCGTGCCGTCGGAGGACGGCCTGCCGGCGCTGGCCTTCTGGGTGGCGGCGGCGCGCGAGCTGCTCGAGGAGACGGGTGTGCTGCCGGGCTGCGACAGCGCCGGGCGCCCCGTGGCGTCGGCGGACGCGACGGCGGCCGCGCGGCTCGAGGCGTTCCGCGCCGCACACATGGCAAAGCGCGCGCCGCTTGCCGCGCTGCTCGAGACGGAGGGCTGGTACCTCGATCTCGGACCCTTCCGCTACCTCTCGCACTTCATCACGCCGCCCTCGAGCCCCATCCGCTTCACGGCGCGCTTTTTTCTCGCCCCCGTTCCCGTGGGCCAGAGCCCGCGCCTCTTTCGCGAGGAGGCCTCGGAGAGCTTCTGGATCGACCCGGCCGAGGGCTTCCGTCGTCACCGGAGCGGGGAGTGGGCCATGGCCGAGCCGGCCGACTGCGGGCTGGGCTATATCGCCCAATTCGATACGCTCGCCGAGGTCTGGCGCGCCCATGAAGACGGCAGGCACAAGTTCCACGGCATCCTCGACCGCGTCCAAGCCGCCGGCGTGGAGATCCGGCGGGGCGCCGACGGACGGACGCCCGCCGCGCCTTGACACGCGGGTGCTCCGAAGGCTTACTCTGACCGCCTATGGCTGATCTCGACGTCGACAACGTCGTCTCCTTCCTGATCGACCAGCCGCTCGCCGAGGGGCTGGCCTCCCGCGCGGCCGTCGTGACTCCCGAGCGGACGTACACGTACGGTGAGCTCGCCGCGCTCTCTGACCGCGCAGCCTGCGGGCTCCGCCGGCTCGGCGTCGAGTCCGAGCAGCGCGTGGCGCTCCTCATGCATGACGGTATCGGCTTCGCCGCCACCTTCCTGGGCGCGCTCAAGCTGGGCGCCGTCGCGGTCCCCCTCAACACCCGGCTCGCCGCCCGCGAGCTCCACGTTATCCTCGCGGACTGCCGCGCCAGGGTTGTGGTCGCGGACCGGGAGCTGGCCGCCTCGCTCGACCACATCGAGCGCGCGACCGTCGTCGAGTTCGAGGTGCTCGTGCGGGACGCCCCGGCGGGCGCCGTCACCGCCGAGCCCGTCGGCCGCGACGCCATGGCCTTCTGGCTCTACACGTCGGGGACGACGGGGACGCCCAAGGCCGCCGTCCACTGTCACCGGACGCTGCTCAACAGCCATCACTACGCCAAGGACGTCCTGGCCATCGGCCCTGAAGACCGGGTGTTCGCGACCTCCAAGCTCTTCTTCGCCTATGCCCTCGGCAACGTGCTCGCCCTCCCGCTCGCGGCCAGGGGCAGCTGCTTCCTCCACCCCGCCTGGGCGGAGGCCCCGGTGGTGCTCGAAGTGCTGCGCGGCTACCGTCCGACGATCTACTTCTCCGTGCCCACGGTCTACGCGCGGCTGCTGCGCGCGGACCTGCCGCCCGACGCCTTCCGCTCGGTGCGCCTCTGCATCTCGGCGGGGGAGCGGCTTCCCGCCGAGGTCTACCACGCCTGGAAGGAGCGCTTCGGCGTCGAGATCCTCGACGGGATCGGCGCCTCGGAGACGGTGTTCATCTTCGTCTCGAACCATGCCGGCCGAAGCCGCGCGGGCTCGACGGGCACGGTTGTCGAGGGAAGCGAGGTCAAGCTGCTCGACGACGCCGGCCAGCCCGTGCCGGACGGGCAGCAGGGAGTCCTCTGGGCCAAGACGCCCTCGACCGCGGCCGGTTACTGGCAGCGCCTCGATCACTCGCGGCGGACCTTCGTCGGCGAGTGGTTCCGGACCGGCGACGTCTACGTGCGCGACGCCGGCGGCTTCTACACCCACTGCGGGCGCGAGGACGATTTTTTCAAGGTCGCCGGGCAGTGGGTCGTGCCGGCCGACGTCGAGGCGGCGCTGATGAAGCATCCCGCGGTGCTCGAGGCGGGCGTGGTCGGCGCCGAGGAGGCCTCGGGCCTCGTCAAGCCCTTCGTCTTTGTCGTGCCCCGCGACGCCACGGTCGATGCCGCCGCGCTCCAGGCCGAGCTCATGCGGCATGCCGAGAAGATGCTGCCGAGTCACCAGCGGCCGCGCGAGATACTCGTCGTGCAGGAGCTGCCGCGCACCGCCACGGGCAAGCTCCAGCGCTTCAAGCTCAAGGAGCACGTCAAAGCCCTTGGTTAGCCACGCGATCGAGGTCAAGGTGCGCTGGTCCGAGGCGGATCCCGCCGGGATCGTCTTCTACCCGCGCTTCTTCGAGTGGTTCGACCTCGCGACCGAGGCGCTCTTCGAGTCCCTCGGGCTGGCGTGGGCCGAGATCTTCCCCATGTTCCGCGTCGTCGGCGTGCCGATCATGGAGTCGAGCGCCCGGTTCCGCTCGCCGGTGCGCTACGGCGACGTGGTGCGGATCCGCTCGACGGTGACCGAGGTGCGGGCAAAGACCTTCCGCGTCGAGCACGAGGTGGCGGTGGGGGACCGGCAGTGCGCCTCCGGCTTCGAGGTGCGCGCCTGGGTCGGGTGCCCGGCGGAGCCCCGCGGGCCGCTCAAGGCCAGGCCGTTTCCCGAGGAGGTCGCCGCGCGCCTGAAGGGACAGGGAGGCATCTACGCATGAAGCCGGAAGTTGTCGCGTGCATCCCGGAGAGGTGAGAGCCATGGGAAGCTTGGCCTCCGTCTACCTGTCGAGCCACACGCCGCGCTACTGCACGCTCGAGGCCGCCGTCGAGGGGAAGCTCGCCTCGGAGGCGTTCAGGCCGGTCCGCGACGGCCTGGTCGCGCAGGGCAAGGAGGTCGGGAGAGCCCGCCTCGACGTCATGGTCGTCAACTCCTGCCACCTGATCACGACGTTTCCGACCGTGGTGGACGGGACGCCGCGCCATCGAGGCGTGCTGACGGCGCAGGAGGCGCCCGAGATCATCCACGGTGTCGCCTACGACTACCCCGGCGACTACGAGCTGGCGGCGGCCATCGTCTCCCGCGGCAAGGCGGCTGGCCTCCAGAGCGTGCTCGCCAACGACGTCCACTACCCGCTCGACTACGGCACGGTCATGCCCATGGTCTGCTACCTCGATCGCGCGCAGGAGCTGCCGATGGTGCCGGTTTCGGTGTGCCTGGCGGCCGATCTCAAGGAATCCTTCGAGTGGGGGCGCCACATCGCCAAGGCTGCGCGGGAGAGCGGGAAGCGTGTCGGCTTCGTCGCCAGCGGCAGCGTCTCTCACAAGCTCGTCCGCGGACCCGAGAAGGGGCCCAAGCCCGCCGACGAGGAGCTCGACCACCGCCTGGCCAAGATGCTGGCCGCCGGCGAGTACCGCCAGGCCTGGGAGTGGCTGCCCGAGTTCGCCGAAGCCGCCGAGCCCGAGATGGGAGGCCGGCACCTGGCCATGATGCTGGGGGCCATCCTCGAATCCGCGCAGGGCTTCGAGGCGACAGTCCACGCCTACGGCCCCTCCTCGGGCAGCGGCAACTATGTCATCTCGCTGCTTGCTCGCGAGGGACGGGCCTAGTAGTCTTGTGAGGCTTTTGTCGGTGTCTGTCCACATCGCTCCAATGAAGCCAGACAGCTTCAATGAAAGAGGAGGCGCCATGAGAGAAGTCACGCGTCGGAAATTCCTCGCCACAGCATCGGTGGCGGCAGCCGGGGCCGCGGCCGGCCCGTGGGTGCTGCGCGCCCAGGCCCAGTCGGGACCCTTGAAGGTCGGTGTTATCCTGCCCTACACGGGTGTCTACGCCGAGCTCGGCGTGAGCATCACCCAGGGCATGAAGCTGGTCTTCGCCCGCGAGAACGACATGGTCGCCGGGCGCAAGATCGAGATGATCCAGGAAGACGACGAGATGAAGCCGCCGGTGGGGATCCGCAAGATGGAGAAGCTCATCGACTCGGACAAGGTCGACATCCTCACCGGGCCCGTGCACAGCGGCATCCTAATGGGCATGCGGGACAAGGTCCACAACTCGAAGACCATCCTCATCGTCTCCAACGCGGGCGCAGACGCGATCAGCCGCGAGCGCTGCTCGAAGTGGATCTTCAGGACGTCGTTCTCCAACTGGCAGCCCTGCCACCCGATGGGCACCTGGGTCGCGAAGAACCTCTCGAAGGAGGCGTTCCTCATCGCCCCCAACTACCAGGCCGGCAAGGACATGATGAACGCCTTCAAGGAGAGCTTCGTGGCCGCGGGCGGCAAGATCGTCGACGAGGACTACCCCAAGCTCGGCGAGACGGACTACGCGCCGTACCTGACCAAGATCCGCCAGTCCAAGGCGAAGGCGGTCTTCGCCTTCTTCTCCGGTACGGACGCGGTGAACTTCGTGAAGCAGTACGACCAGTTCGGCCTCAAGAAGACGACCAAGCTCACCGGCGCGGGCTTCCTGACCGAGCCCGACGTGCTGCCCGCTCAGGGACAGTCGGCGCTCGGGATCATCACGGGCCACTTCTACTCGCCGCTTCTCGACAACCCGACCAACAAGAAATTCGTCAGGGACTTCAGGGCCGCCTACGGCGGCAAGGTGCCTGACGGCTTCGCCTGCCAGGGCTATGACACGGCCGAGGTCATCGTTCGCACGCTCAAGACGCTCAACGGCAATACGCAGGACAAGGACAAGTGGGTGGACGCCATCACCAAAGTCGAGTTCGACAGCCCGCGCGGGCGCTTCCGCTTCGACCCCAAGACGCACAACGTCATCCAGCCCTTCATCTACATCCGCGAGGTGAAGGAGACGGCGCTCGGCTTGAACAACGTGCCGTTCGACAAGGTCGCCGACGTGCGCGACCCCGGCACCGGCTGCACCCTGCCGGCGTGACGGAGCCCTGGCGGACCGGGCCCGGAGGCCCGGTCCGTCGCGTCGCACCCGCTCGTGGCCTTCCTCCCTGACGTCTTCGGCCAGGCGCTGAACGGCCTGGCCTACGGCGTCCTCCTCTTCCTCCTCTCGGTCGGCCTCACCCTCATCTTCGGCATGCTCGACGTCGTCAACCTCGCCCACGGCTCCTACTACATGCTGGGCGCCTACGCGGGGCTGACACTCATCGCGGTGACGGGTAACTTCTGGCTGGCCCTCCTCGTGGCGCCCGCCGCGGTCGCGCTGATCGGCGCCGGCATCGAACGGACGTGTCTCCGCCCGCTCTACCGGCGCGGCCCGCTCGACCAGGTGCTCCTGACCTTCGGGCTCATTTATGTCTTCGAGGACCTGGTCAAGTGGATCTGGAGCGGGCGCATTCGCTCGATCCCCACGCCGGCCCTCTTCTCCGGCTCGGTCACGGTCTTCGGCGCCACCATTCCGTCCTACAGGCTCTTCGTCATCGTTTTCGGCTTGGCGATAGCCGTGGCGGTGTGGGCGCTCATCGAAAAGACGCGGCTTGGCGCCATCATCCGCGCGGGCGTGTTCGACTCCGAGATGACGGCGGGCATGGGCATCAACATCGACCGCGTGTTCACGGGCGTCTTCGCCTTCGGCGCCGCGCTGGCGGGACTCTCGGGTGTCATCGCGGGGCCCATCCAGTCGGCGTATCCCCCGATGGGCGCCTCGATCCTGGTGCCGGCGCTCATCGTCGTCGTCGTCGGCGGCCTCGGCAGCCTCAAGGGCTCGCTGGCGGGCAGCCTCATCATCGGCCAGGCCGAGACCTTCGGGAAGGTGTGGCTGCCGGGCGCCTCCATGCTGATGATCTACGTCGTCATGGCCCTCATCCTTCTCTTCCGCCCGCAGGGGCTCTTCGGTAGGGCTCTCAAGTGATTCCCCGCGCTCTTGGCTTCGCTGCGCTGGTGGCGATCGTCGCCGCTTTCCCGCTCTTCGCCGGCAACTACCCCGTCAAGCTCCTCCAGGAGATCCTGATCTGGGGTATCTTCGCCATGAGCCTCGACCTCCTCATGGGCTACGCTGGCATGGTCTCCTTCGGGCATTCCGCTTTCTTCGGCATCGGCGGCTACGTCGCGGCGCTGGCTCTGGTCAAGTCGTCCGGTCTGGTATCGGCCCTGCTGCTCCCGGCGTTGGCGGCCGCGGCGGCGGCGCTCGTGATCGGCTTCTTCTCGATCCGCGTGAGCGGCGTCTACTTCATCATGCTGACGCTCGCCTTCTCCCAGATGTTCTACGCCGTCGCTTTCCAGGCCGCGTGGCTGGGCGCCGAAGATGGCCTCGTGGGCGTCCCGCGGCCGTCCGTGCTCGGCTGGAGCCCGGCGAGCCCCGCTGCCTTCCACGCCTACCTCCTGGTGATCGTGGCTCTCTCCACGCTCTTCCTGTGGCGCATCGTCCGCTCGCCGTTCGGCCACGTGCTCCGCGGCATCCACGACAACGAGGGGCGCATGCAGGCGGTCGGCTACCCCGTGAACCGCTACAAGCTCCTGGCGTTCGTCATCGGCGGGACGGTGGCGGGCGTCGCCGGCTCGCTCTACGCCCAGCTCGTCGGCTCGATCTCGCCCGACGCCTTCCTGTGGACGACCTCGGGCGAGGCCCTCCTCATGGTCATCATCGGCGGTACGGGGACGCTCGGCGGTTCGATGCTCGGCGCCGCCGCCTTCATTCTTCTCCAGAGCATGGTCAGCTCCTACACCGAGCGCTGGATGCTCATCCTCGGGCTGACCTTCGTCCTCCTGGTGCTCTTCGCGCCGGGCGGCATCCTCGGAGTGCTGCGCGGCCGCGTGGGGATCCGCTCGTGAGTCCAGCGCCTCTCCTCGCCATCGAAGGCCTCGTGCGCCACTTCGGCGCGCTCTCCGCGCTCAACGGCGTGTCCTTGGCGGTGGCACCGCGTGAGCGGCGCGCCATCATCGGGCCCAACGGGGCAGGGAAGACCACGCTCTTCAACGTCATCACGGGACAGCTCGCGCCCTCGGCTGGACGGATCCTCTTCGACGGCGAGCCGATCGCGGGGCTGCCGCCGCACGCGCTGGCGCGGCGCGGGATGGGGCGCTCCTTCCAGCGCACGAACCTCTTCCTGAAGCTCACGGTGCTGGAGAACCTCAGGCTGGCCGCCGCCGCCGACGGGCGCGGAAGCTACGATCTCCTCGGCAGCGTCGAGCGGCTGCGGGCGCCGCTCGAGCGCGCGCGCGGGGCGGCCGAGGCGGTCGGCCTTGCCGGCCGATTGGGTGAGCTTGCCGGCACGCTCTCCTACGGCGAGCAGCGCCAGCTCGAGGTGGGCGTGGTGCTGGCGACAGGGCCCAAGCTCATGCTGCTCGACGAGCCCACGGCCGGCATGTCGCCCGAAGAAACAGCGCGCATGACGCGGATGCTCGAAGGGCTGCCGCGCGACGTGACTATGCTGATCATCGAGCACGATATGGACGTGGTCGGCTCGCTGGCCGAGCGCGTCACCGTGCTGCACTACGGCGAGGTGCTGGTCGAGGGCACGTTCGACGAGGTGAAGCGCGACCCGCGTGTCTACGAAGTCTACCTGGGCTCGGCCTGATGCTCGACGTCGAGGCCATCCAGACCTACTACGGCGAGAGCCACATCCTGCACGGCGTGTCGATCCGGGTGAGCGAGGGCGAAGCCGTGGCGCTCCTCGGACGCAACGGCGCCGGCAAGACGACCCTCATCCGCAGCGTCGCCGGCTTCACGCCGCCCCGCGAGGGGCGCGTGGTCTTCGGCGGCCGGCCGGTGCAGGCGTGGCCCGCGTACCGCATCGCGCGGCAGGGGCTGGCGCTGGTGCCCCAGGGGCGGCGCATCTTCTCGCCGCTGACCGTGCGCGAGAACCTCACGCTTGGCGCGCGACCGGGAGAGTGGACGCTCGAGCGCGTCCACGCGCTCTTCCCGCGCTTAGGAGAGCGGGCACTCCAACCGGGGGGTACTCTCTCGGGAGGCGAGCAGCAGATGCTCGCGATCGCCCGCGCCCTCATGACCAACGGGCGTATGCTGGTGCTCGACGAGCCGTCGGAGGGGCTGGCGCCCATCGTCGTGCGCGAGATCGGGCGCATCGTGCGGGGGCTCAAGGGCGGGCGGCTGTCCATCCTGCTGGTGGAGCAGAATTACCACCTCGCGCTCCAGGTCGCCGACCGTGTCTACGTGATGAACAAGGGGCAGATCGTCTGGGAGGGCACGCCCGCCGGCCTCGAGGCGGACGAGGACGTCAAGCGCCGGTACTTGGGGGTCGCATGAGCTGGATCGATCCTGATTTTCCCACGCGCGCCACGCCGAGCGATCGCGTCGGGCGCGTGCTCGGTCTCAACCCGGGGATGATGACGGGCCCCGGCACCAACACCTACCTGGTCGGGCGGAGCGATCCGGTCCTGATCGACACGGGCGCGGGCGTGACCGGGTACGTGGGCGTGCTCGAGGACTATCTCGGCGAGCGTGGGTGGCGCCAGCCCTCCCGCGTGATCCTGACCCACCGCCATCACGATCACCTCGGCGGCGTGCCGCACCTGCGCGAGCGCTTTCCGGGACTATCCGTCTCGAAGATGATCCACAAGGACACCGGACTGCCCGAGGGCACCGCCGACCTGCGCGACGGACAGGTGGTGGAGGGCGACGGCGTGACCCTCCGTGCCGTCCACACGCCGGGGCACGCGTCGGACCACCTGTGCTACTACCTCGAGGAAGAGCGCGCGCTCTTCAGCGGCGACCTGATCCTGAACGGCTCCACCAGCGTGATCCCCGACGAGGACGGCGACCTCGCCGACTACATGGCGTCACTGCGCCGCGTGCAGGCGCTGGGCGTCCGGCGCATCTATCCCGCCCACGGGCCCGTCATCGAGGACGCCCCCGCGAAGATCCAGGAGTACATCGACCACCGGATGGAGCGCGAGCGGCAGATCGTGGACGCTCTCGGGAACGGCGCCCGCACCATCCCGGAGATGGTCAAGGTCATCTATGCCGACATCCCGGAGAAGCTCCACGCGATGGCGGGCATGTCGGTCCACTCCCACCTCAAGAAGCTCAAGAAGGACGGCCGCGTTGCCGAGGAGCGAATCACCAGCGCGCCGTCCCGCTGGACCCTCCTGAACTAACCCCCTTAACCCCCTCACACTCGATCGGGGCAACCGAAACCGGGCGGGTGGCGTCGGGGGCGGCCGCTGCGGGGCCGGCCTCGTTCCCCCTTCGCAAGTGTCCGCAGCCCGCAGGGCTGCGATTCACGCCGGCGTAGGGTGGCGAAGCCGGCCCCGCAGCGGCCGCCCCCGACGACAGGCCCCGCCCGCCTCGCGCGCTGTGGCCCGTGACCACGCCGACCTAGACGGGGTCGGGATAGATGCGCTTGAAGACGGCGGGCGAGCCCGCGTCGAGCTTCATGAAGGGCCGTATCCGGTGGGTCCAGGGATTTTTGTCCCGGACCTGGTTCCACGCCTCGCTCTTCGGCACGTCGGGCCGCTCGAACTCGTACACCGTCAGGTACTTCGGCTGGCCCTCGACCACCATGAAGCGGCGCACCCGTATGACGCCGGGCACGGTCAGGTAGTCCGGAATGTAGACGGTGTTGTACCAGGCGTTCCACTCCTCCTCCATGTGGGCGGGGATGTCCATCCGTCCCATCTGCAGATACGGCGACGGCCCCATCGTCAGCTCGACAGGGGTGGTCCGCGCCGGATGGATTTGGCGGTAGGCCTGGAGGAGGTAGTTGCGCCCGACGTGGCCGCCCGAGGTCTTGGTGCGCCATGGTGACGGGCGGAAGCGCACCTCGTCGAGGAAGGCCTGCGTCCGCAGCACGCTCGGCTCCTCGAGCTCGTACATCGCCAGGTACTTGGGCCCGCCGGACAGTGCCGCGTAGCGCCCCGCGCTGAGAAAGCCCGGCACCTTGAGGAGGTGCTGGATGTGCTCCTCGTTGTACCAGCGGTTGAACTCGACCTCGTGCTCCGGGTCGACGTCCGTCCACAGCATCAGGAGTCCGGTGCCGCGCGTCTTGGGCATGGAGATCTCCGGTTGCCGCGCCGGCGCTTACGTGCGGGCGGCGGTGACGAGAGCGGAAAAGAGGCGGCGGGCCGGCTCGGAATTGCCGACGAGGTGCTCGGGATGCCATTGGACGCCGAGCACCCACCGCGAGTCGTCGTCCAGTTCGACGCCTTCGATCAGCTGATCGGGCGCCCACGCGACGGGGACGAGGCCGCGGCCGAGAGAGTTGATGACCTGGTGATGGAAGCTGTTGACCTCGATGTCCTCGCCGCCCAGCACCCGTGACAGGCGGCTCCCCGCCGCGACCGTCACCTTGTGGGTCGCCTGATCGCGCGCCTCCTTCTGGCTGTGCCGGATCTCGGTCCCGGGGTTCGTCGCCACGTCCTGGTGGAGGCTGCCGCCGAGGGCGACGTTGAGCACCTGGACGCCGCGACAGATCGCGAGGAGCGGAGTCCGCTTCTCGAGCGCCATGAGCGTCACCTGCGTCTCGAGCGCGTCGCGCGAGGGGGCGACTTCGTAGAGCGTCGGGTGCGGCGTCTCGCCGAAGGAGGCCGGGTCCATGTCGCCGCCGCCCGTGAGCAGGAGCGCGTCGAGGCCGCGCACGAGGCGCTCAAGGGATGATTTCGAGAGCTGGGGCGGCAGGAGCACCGGCACGCCGCCCGCCTGCTGGACGGCGTGGAGGTACGCCGAGTTGACGTAGGCGCGCTCGGGAGTCTGCCCGGCCGTCTGCCCAAGACTCCCGTCGACGGTGATCGACGTGGTCACGCCCACGAGCGGATCGCGAAGCATGCGGCTATGCTACCATACGCCGCATGAGCCTCGACTCCGCCTCCTCGCAAAAAGACGTGGGCACAGCGCCGGCAGCGGGCCCGATGCACCAGGTGATGGGCCGTCGCTGGATGGTGGCGGCGGGCCACCCGTTAGCAGCGCAGGCGGCCGCGCGGATCCTCGAGGCCGGCGGCAACGCGATCGACGCCGGAGTCGCCGCGGGGTTCATGCTCGGCGTCGTCCACCCGGACATGGTGAGCTTCGCCGGCGTGGCGCCCATCCTCGTGCATCTCGGGCGCACCGGCGAGACGTTCGAGGTCTCGGGCGTCGGGCCGTATCCGAAGCGGGCGACGGCCGAGTTCTTCCGCGAGCGCTGCGGGGGCCAGATCCCCACCGGCCTGCTGCGCACCGTCGTGCCGGCCTCCCCGGACGCGTGGTGCGCCGCGCTCGAGCGCTGGGGCACCAAGAGCTTCGCCGACGTGGCGGCGCCCGCCATGGAGTGCGCGGAGCACGGGTTCCCGCTGTCCGTCTTCTCCGCGTACCAGTTCGGCCGCGCTGCCGACAAGATCAGGAAATTCCCCACCTCGGCCGCGCTCTACCTGAAGGACGGGCAGGGGCCGCCGCCAGGGCATCTTCTCGTCGAGGCCGAGCTCGCGCAAACCATCAAGACCATGGCCGCGGCGGAACTCAATGCGCGCGCGCAGGGCCGCGCGGGAGCGATCCGCGCCGCCCGGGACGCCTTCTACAAGGGCGACATCGCGAAGCGCATCGCCGAGTACCACGCGCGCGAAGGCGGCCTGCTGACTGCCGAGGATCTCGCCGACTTTTCCGTTGAGATCGCCCCGGCGCTCAAGACCTCGTTCGGCGACTATGAGATCGCGGCGTGCGGCTTCTGGTGCCAGGGGCCCGTGCTGCTGCAGATGCTGAACCTGATCGAGGGCTACGACTGGCGCGCTCTCGGCCACAACACGCCACGCGCCCTGCACATCCTGACCGAGGCGATGAAGCTCGCGTTCGCCGACCGCGAGGCGTATTACGGCGACCCGCTCCACGTGAAAGTGCCCGCCGACGGGCTTTTGTCGAAGGAGTACGCCAAGGCGCGGCGCGCGCTGATCAGGGAGGACCGTGCCTGGCCCGACCTGCCGCCTGCCGGCGATCCGTACTCGCTGCGAGCGGTCGCCAACGGCGGCCACGGCGTCTCCGGTCCTGTCACGATGCGGCCCGGGGGCTCTCTCGACACGTCCTATGTCTCGGTCGTGGACGCGGAGGGCAACGCCTTCTCCGCGACCCCGAGCGACCCGGGCGTGGATTCTCCGGTTATCCCGGGCGTGGGCTGCGTGGTCTCGCCCCGGGGCTCACAGGGATGGCTCGCGCCGGGACATCCGAGCGTGGTCGCCCCCGGCAAGCGGCCGAGGCTCACGCCCGCGCCGTCCATGGTGCTCCGCGACGGCCGCGCATTCATGCCCTTCGGAACCCCCGGAGGCGACGTTCAGCAGCAGGCGATGCTCCAGGTGTTCCTGAACATCACGGCGCACGGCATGGCGCCGCAGCAGGCCGTCGAGGCGCCGCGCGTCGCCACGCGGAGCTTCCCCGATTCCTTCTGGCCTCACGCGCACGCCCCGGGGCTCCTCGAGGCCGAGAAGCGCGTGAGCTCCGAGACGCGCGCCGCGCTGGCCGGCCTCGGACACCGCATGGCCGACTGGCCGGAGTGGGACTGGCGCGCGGGGGCCGTCTGCTGCGTGGTGGTGGGGCCCGACGGCATCCTGATGGGCGGTGCCGACCCGCGCCGCGGAGCCCACGCCATCGGCTGGTAGTTCCCCGCAGGAAATCCTTAGCCTGAAAATAGTCTGGTTTTGGGCGCCGATCGCCCTCGTTTCCTTTTCGGGGCCTTCTCATATCATCTCGGACCGTGGAACGCGGAGGACGTCAAACTAATCGAAGATCCACCTGTGAAGTCATTCCAACGCGAGGATGACGAGCGTGATTGCGATCACCATGACGGCAATTGATGTCAACAGTCTCAAATGGGAGAACTGGATGATCTGAACTCGCCCGGTCTTCGTCAACCTGAGCCCAAAAACTCCCTACTCGTCAGTTTGGACTTCCTCACATTCGTCCTGATGGGCTTTGTTCATGCGACGCAAGAGTCGCGACCATCGGCTCCGCTGTAAGCGCCTCCCGGTACAGGACGGCGAAAGCTCTTCGACACCGAAGACAGCAAAACATCTCAGACCGAACTCCAGCAGGAGGCACGATTCCCCCAGATTCACCCTCGGAGACGGGCCAATTCATCGCACAAGCCTCGTACTCCTCAGAGCGACGGGCTCAGGCGACCGCGCGGGGGCCGGTGGCGTAGGCGGAGAGCAGTGCGGAGAGCTTGAAGGGCTTCGCGATGACGAAGTCCACGACCGCGCTGGCCTCGCCGACCGGCGCTTCGGTCTCGTCCCAGCCGGTCATCAGCCCGACGCGCAGGTGCGGCCAGCGCGCCCTGACCGCGCGGGCGAGGTCGGTGCCCGTCATCCCGGGCATGCCGAGGTCGGTGAGCACGAGGTCGACGGGCTGGCCCGCTTCGAGCCACGCCAGCGCTTCTCTCCCGCCCGCGGCCTGAAAGGCCGTGTGGCCCGACATGCTGAGCACGTCGGCCAGGGCGGAGCGCACCTCGGGCTCGTCGTCCACGAGCAGCACGCGCAGCTGGGTCGGTGACGCCGGCGCCGGCGTCGAGGATGCGGGCGCGCCCGCAGCCGCACCGGCCGCAGGCAGCGTGATGTGCACCGTGGTCCCGCGTTCCGGGGTGCTGTCGATCTCGAGCTTGCCGTTGTGGCGCTGGATGATCCCGTAGGTGACCGAGAGCCCCAGCCCCGTGCTCTTGGGTCCCTTGGTGGTGAAGAAGGGGTCGAGCGCCCGCTGCCGCACCTCCTCCGACATGCCCGCGCCGGAGTCCGACACCTCGCAGTGCACGCCCTGGCCGTCGGCCCATGTCCTCACCCCGAGCCGCCCTCCGTCCGGCATGGCGTCAATGGCGTTGAGCACGAGGTTCATCAGGACTTCGCGCAGCGGCGCGAGCTCCCCGGCCACGGGCGGGATCGCGCCCAGGTCGAGGGCGGTGTCGATATGGATCTGGCGCAGCAGCGCTTCGTTGTGCCAGCGCGGGCGCGTCAGGTCGAGCACCTCCTGCGCCAACTGGTTGAGGTCCACCGGCATGGTGCGCGAGACCGGCTGCACGCGGCTGAAGCGCTGGACGCGGCGCACCACCTCGGCGCCGTCCTGCGCGGCCCGCTGGACGATCTCGAGGTAGCGACGCGCCTCGGGGTCGGGCACCTTGGCCTGCAGGGTCTCGAGTCGGCCGAGGATGACCGCGAAGAGGTTGTTCAAGTGGTGGGCCATGCCCGAGGCGAGCTTGCCGATGGCGGAGAGCGTCTCCCCGCGCACCAGCTGGGCCTGGGTCGCCCGCAGGTCGTCCACCACGTTCTGCAGCCGCGTCGCCGACTGCTGCGCCTCCTGGAGCAGGCGCGCGTTGTCCACGGCGTAGCCGATGTACGTCAGGAGCGCGCTCAGGAATTGGAGATCGGTCGGGCTGAACGGCCGCGGCGTCGGCGGTGAGGTGCTCGCGTCTTCCTTCTTGGCGAGGTTGATCACGCCGATGACGCGGTCGCCTACGCGAACGGGCATGCAGATGAAGGAGCCCGTACCGTACTTGGGGTCGTTGACCTTGGCGAAGCGCGCGTCCTTCTCGATGTCGTCCACGATAACGGCGTCCCCGAGCTGGGCGACCTTGCCCGCCACACCTTCCCCGAGCTTCACCTCCGCCTGTTCGTGGACCTCGTCGGGCAGCCCGCGCGAGGCCGCGATGCGCAGCGTTTCCCGCTGCTGATCGAGCAGCATGATCGAGCCGATGTTGGCGTGCACGGCCCGCATCGTGCTCTGCAGGACGGAGGCCAGGAGATCCTGGATCCTCGGGATGTGGGTGGACATCTCGACCAGCTCGTTGAGCGTGCCCAGCTTGAACACCAGGTCCTCGAGCCGCTGTGTCGAGGTCCGGAGGTCCTCCAGCATCTGGTGGAAGGCGCCCGCCAGCTGGCCGATCTCGGCGATCTGGCCCAGGCCCGGCACGCGCACCGCCGCCTCGTCGGCGTCCGGAAAATCCCGGTCCGCGGGGATGGGCAGCGTGACGTCGGCCGCCAGCCTGGCGATCTGGTCCACCAAGCGGCGGAAAACGACGAACCCCAGGCAGGCGATGATGAGCGCCATGAAAGCCGCGAACTGGGCCTCGGTCTTGGAGATGAGGTTCGAGACCGAGAGGAAGGCGACGAAGAGGAGGAGCGGCAGCAGGGCGACCAGCACGAAGATGACCGCTGCCGCCTCGCGGAGGCTCATGGCTTTGGACACGAAACCGGAGAGCTTCATCGCTGGTTCTGTCTACTGTAGAATCGCGGTGGGCGATTCCGCAAGGGAACTTATCGCCCTCACCAAGCCAGGAAAGGAAGGTCCATGCACGATCCGTCTCTGCACAACCCACTATCCCGCCGGGAAGTCTTGAAATTCGGCGCCTTCGCCACCGTGGGCGGGGTCCTCACGCCCGGGATCTCGATGGCCCAGGCGGTCACGGCGGACACCAAGGGCATCGTCGCCCGGGAGATCCAGCTGACCGTCGGCGGCACCGCCATCCCCGCCTACGACGCCCGCCCCGAGCGCGCCGGGCGGTACCCGATCGTGGTCGTGATCTGCGGCTTCACCGGCAACAACGAGTACAACAAGGACGTCGTGCGCCGCTTCGCCCAGGCCGGCTTCTACGCCATAGCCCCGGAGCTCTACCACCGGGAAGGCGGCATGCAGGGGAAGAACTTCCAGGAGATGGGGCAAATTTCGGGCAAGGTGACGCGCGCCCAGTATCTGGGCGACATCCGCGCCGCGGCCGACTACGCCGAGCAGCAGACCTGGGCGCGGGCGGACCGGCTCGGCGTGACCGGCTTTTGCGGCGGCGGCGCGCTGACGCTCCATTTCGCCGCCGAGTACCCCGGCGTCGCGGCGGCGGTGCCGTGGTACGGTCACCTCAAGCGCACCTTTTCCGACGTCCCCGGCGTGGATGCCTTCAGCCTCGCCGACAAGATCAAGGCGCCGGTGCTGGGGCTCTACGGCGAGGCGGACCCGGGCATCCCGGCGGACGACGTGAAGCGGTTCGAGACGGAGCTCAAGAGGCGGGGCGTCGCGGCGGAGTTCATCCTCTACCCGGGGGCGCCGCACGCGTTCTTCGACAAGTATCTCAAGGCGTAGACCGATTCACCACTGCGGGCCCCGCCGCGCAGCGATCCGGGCGCGGTGGGGGCAGGTCAACAGGGGGCTGACGCCACCGTGAACACGGATCGCGACCCGACGGCGACCACCTATCTCGGGCTCTTCTTCGTCGCGCTCGCGACGGTGATGTACGAGATCGTCCTCACCCGCATCTTCAGCGTGACCATGTGGTACCACTTCGCGTTCGTGGCGATCTCCATCGCCATGTTCGGCATGACGGTCGGTGCCATCATCGTCTACCTCCGGCCGGCGTTCTTCACGCAGGAACGGGTGAGCGAGCATCTGGCGCTCAGCGCGGTCCTGTTCGCCGTGTCCGCCGTCGTGAGCTTTTTCATTTCGCTCTTCGTGCCCTTCGATGGAGATATGACGGTGTCGGGGGTCGCCTCGACCGGCGTCACGTACGCGATCATGGCCGTGCCGTTCGTCTTCAGCGGAGTGTGTGTGGCCCTGGCGCTCACGAAGTTCCCGCGGCGGGTGGGCAAGCTGTACGCGGCCGATCTCATCGGCGCCGCGATGGGATGTCTCTGGGTCATCGTCACGCTCAACGTGACCGACGGTCCCACCGCGGTGATCGTTGTCGGGAGCCTTGCCGGGGTCGCGGCGGCGCTCTTCGGAGCGCGGGCGCGCCCCCGGCTCAAACAGGTCACGGTGACGGTCGCGCTGGTCTTAGCAGCCTTCGCCGCGCTTCACACCGTGCTCGTCCGAGAGCAGTCGCCGCTCATCCGGCTCCAATGGGTCAAGGGCAGGGCCGAGCCCCGCCCCCTCTACGAGAAATGGAACTCCTTCTCGCGCCTCACGGTGTACGGCGACCCGACTCGCGCCTCGGCGCCGGCCGGCTGGGGATTGAGCGCCGCCTTCCGCCCCGAGCGTGGCGTCCGCAGCTGTCATTGTTCATGGACGCCAGCGCCGGCACCGTCCTCACCGGGTTTGACGGCAACCCGGCCGACCTCGAGCACTTGAAATACGACGTCACGAACCTGGTGCACTACGTGCGGCGCGGCGCGCGGGTCCCCGTGATCGGGGTCGGCGGGGGGCGGGACCTCCTGTCGGCGATCCTGTTCGGGCAGCGCTCGGTGCTCGGGGTCGAGATCAATCAAGACATCATCGCGACGGTGAACGGCCGGTTTGGAGGGTTTACCGGGCATCTGGACCGCCTGCCGCAGGTCCGGTTCGTGAACGATGAAGCGCGGAGCTACATCGCCCGGCAGCAGGAGCGGTTCGATATCATCCAGATATCCCTCATCGACACGTGGGCCGCCACCGCCGCCGGGGCATTCGTCCTCACCGAGAACTCGCTGTACACGGCGGAGGCCTGGAAGCTCTCCCTGGACCGCCTCAGCCCGAACGGGGTCCTCGCGGTCTCGCGGTATCACTTTCGATCGAGGCCCGACGAAACATACCGCCTGACGTCGCTGGCCCACACGGCGCTGACGCAGTCAGGGGTGAAGGATCCCCGCGGTCACATCGTGATCGTCAAGCAGATGGATCCGGGCGACCGCACGCCGGTCGGCATCGCGACGATCCTCGTCGGCCGGGCTCCGTTCTCCGATCTCGACATCGACGCCATCGAAGCGGTGACGCGCAGGATGCAATTCGAGGTCGTCCTCAGCCCCCGGTATTCCGCCGACGACACGTTCACCACGCTCGCTTCGGCAGGCGATCCGAGCCGGTTCCTGGCGGGCTTTCCGGTCAACATCGCCGCCCCCACGGATGACAGCCCGTTCTTCTT
The DNA here is from genome assembly GCA_030647435.1 of Candidatus Rokuibacteriota bacterium. Classification (NCBI taxonomy): domain Bacteria; phylum Candidatus Rokuibacteriota; species Candidatus Rokuibacteriota bacterium. Next base: position 66,889 of record JAUSJX010000097.1, on the reverse strand, counting down.
TCACACGCTTCGGCTCCGCAACGTGTTCAATCGGGCGAGCTCGGGGCAGGAGTTCGATCACATCAACATGAAGGCCGTGTCCGTTCTGGGCGCGCTGCTCATCGTCGTGATCGTGCTGACGGGTCTCTGCATTGTGGTGCCGCTGGCGATGACGACCGAGCGGGCCGATCTCCGGGGCAGCGTCCCTCTCATGGTCTTCTTCGCCGGCATCGGGCTCGGGTTCATGTTCGTCGAGATCTCCCAAATGCAGCGGCTGATCGTCTTCCTCGGCCACCCGACCTACAGCCTGTCCGTGGTTCTCTTCTCTCTGCTCGTGTTGAGCGGCGTGGGCAGCTATCTGACCAGCAGAGTCGAGGTGCGCGGCGCGATGGGCCCGGCGGCGCGGCTCCTGCTGCTTCTCCTGGTCGTCCTCTTCGTGTTCGGGATCGTGAGTCCCGGCGTCATCCGCGCGTACCAGGAGTCGACGACACCGGTGCGCGTTCTGCTGGTGACGGCGATGCTGTTTCCGCTGGGCCTGTTCATGGGCATGGCCTTTCCGCTCGGCATGCGGCTGGCCTCCGGACGCACGCCGGCCTTGACGCCGTGGCTCTGGGGAATCAACGGGGCCACGTCCGTCTGCGCATCGGTTCTCGCGATCGTGATCGCGCTGAGCTCCAGCATTTCCGCCGCGTTCTGGACCGGCGTGGCGTGCTACGGCGCCGCGCTCATTGCGTTCGCGTGGGCGTCGGCCGGGACGGACGGATCGGCGGCCGCCCCGGCCGAAGCGCACCGCCGCGGGGCTCCACGCGAAGGCGACTGCGGCTAGCCCGCGGCGACCGGCGCGCCGGCCGGCGTCGGGCGCCGTCTGGGCTGGGCGCTGATCGGCACTTCCTTGATGAGGAGGGAAAGGCCGGACGCGATGAAAGCGAGCACCGCCGCCGACAGGAAGGCCCAGGAGTAGGAGCCGGTGGCGTCGAAGATGGCGCCGCCGGCCCAGGCGCCGATGGCCGAGCCGACCTGGTGCGAGAAGAAGATCCAGCCGGAGAGCGTGCCCACCGAGAGCCGGCCGAAGATGTTCGCGGTCAGCGTCGTCGTGGGCGGCACCGTCGAGATGTAGTTGAGCCCGAAGACCGCCGCGAAGATGTGGAGCGACGGCACGTTCCAGACGTAGAGCAGGAAGATGAGCGACAACCCGCGCACGCAGTAGTAGAAGGCGAGCGGCCCCTTCCTCCCGAAGCGGTCACAGATCCAGCCGGAGAGCACCGTGCCCACGATGTTCATGGCGCCCATGAGGCCGAGCGCCTGGGCGGCGTGCATCTCCGAGAAGCCGTGCTCCGCCGCGTGCGGCACGAGGTGGGTCAGCACGAGACCATTCGACGTGTAGCCGCAGACGAAGAAGGTGGAGGCAAGGAGCCAGAACGCCGGCACCTGCATGGCTTCGGAGACGGGCACGCGTCGGGTGTCCGCCACCGCGCCGAACGCCGCGCCGCTCGCCGTGCCCGCCCCGTATGGCTGGAGCCCCTTGTCGGCCGGGTCGTCGCGCACGAAGGCCAGGATCACGGGCAGCGCCAGCACGAGGATGCCCACGCCCAGCCAGAGGAGCGAGGCCCGCCAGCCGTAGAAGCTGATCAGGAGCATCGAAAGCGGGACGACGAGCATCTGGCCCGCCGACATGGCGCCGCCGAGAATGCCCAGGATGAGGCCGCGGCGCGCGACGAACCACCGCGCGGCCACGGTGGACGTGGTGGCGATGCCGAGGCCGCCGGCGCCGGCGGCCATCAGGACCCCGGCGGTGACGTACATCTGCCAGAGGTGGCCGACGAAGGACGCCAGGACGGTGCCGACACCAAGGACGGCCGTGGCGAGGAGCATCACGCGGCGTGGGCCCCAGACGTCGGCGAGCCAGCCCACCGTGGGTCCGACTGCGCCGAGCACGAAGAGCGACAAGGCCGCGGCCCCCGAGAGCTGCTGGCGCGTCCAGCCAAACTCCGCCTCGATCGGCTTGATGAAGACGCCGAAGATGGCACGGATCCCCGAGGCGCCCAGCATGACGAAAACGACCGCGGCCAGCACGATCCAGCCGTAGTAGAGCCGCTTCCGGGCGTCGGTCACGTAGCCTCCTGTGGGAGTTTCCTGTTGCGATGCTGCGGGGCCGCCGAGGGATTCGTCAGCGCGCGACCGGCCGGCCGATGACGAGGCCCTGCAGCCCCTCTCCGATCGGTCCGCGGACGTCGTAGAGGCCGGTGCGGGTGAGCCCGATGCCGTGGGGCTCGAGCGCGGTCACGGCGTCGAGCCCGATCCACTCGCCGTCCGGGAGGCGGTGGAGCGCCACGGTGAGATCGGCGTTGATGAACGGAACGAAGCGCGCCGGGTCGAAGGCCGCGCCGACGCCGCTGCCCGAATCGGCCACGGCCAGGACGCGCTGGGCCGGCGAGGGAGTCTCGCCCTGGACGAGCGGCACGCGCAGACGCATCCACGCCGCCGCCCGCCCCGAGCCGAAGCTGCCGCGCGCCATTCGTGTTTCCACGCCGGTGTGGTAGCCGACCGGATCGCGGAAGAACGGGAACTGGAAGGGCGCGGCCTCATCGGGGAGCGGAAGCAGCGGCTCCTGGACGGGCACGGGCGGCGGCGTCACCGGCTCGGTGCGGACCACGAGCGCGGTGCCCCGCGCCACGGCCTGCCCCCCGGCCGAGAGCACGGCGGCATAGCCGCGCGCGCGGCGGCCGTCGCGCACCCGCTCCACGCTGACGGTGAGCGGCTCCATCGGCACGGGCCGGACGAAGTCGATCGTGAAGCGGGTCATGTGGAGCGAATCCGGCTCGCCCGCGGCCTGCTCGATGGCGCGCGCCATGACGGCCGAGGGCGGCCCGCCATGCTGGTGGATAGGGCTCCACGGCCCCCGGGTGAGCACCGTAGGGACGAGGCGCTCGCCTTCGAGGATGAAGAAGGCGGTCTCTTCGCTCATCCCCTCTGCTTCTTGAAGACGATCTCGCCTCCCTTGGCGTCGGTCACGACGGCGTCGCCGTCCTTGAACTCGCCCTCCAGGAGCTTGAGCGCCAGCGGGTCCTGGATCAGCCGCTGGATCGTGCGCTTGAGCGGCCGGGCGCCGTAGACCGGGTCGTAGCCTTCTCGCGCGAGCAGCTCCTCGGCCGCGGGCGTCAGCGTGAGCGCGATCCGCTTGTCGGCCAGCCGCTTCGTGAGATAGGCGGCCTGGATCTTGACGATCCGGCCGATCTCTTCGCGGCCGAGCGCCTTGAAGACCACGATCTCGTCGATCCGGTTCAGGAACTCGGGGCGCAGCGACTGCCTGAGTACTTCCATGACCTCGGTACGCAGGCGCTTGGGATCCTGCTCCTCTCGGAAGAGGTGGCTGCCGAGGTTCGACGTCATGATGACGACCGTGTTCCGGAAGTCCACGGTCCGGCCGTGGCCGTCGGTCAGCCGACCGTCGTCGAGCAGCTGCAGGAGCACGTTGAAGACGTCGCCGTGCGCCTTCTCGATCTCGTCGAAGAGGACCACGGCATACGGGCGCCGCCGCACCGACTCGGTCAGCTGGCCGCCCTCTTCGTAGCCGACATAGCCCGGCGGGGCGCCGATGAGCCGCGAGACCGTGTGTTTCTCCATGTACTCCGACATGTCGATGCGGATCATGGCGCGCTCGTCGTCGAAGAGAAATTCCGCGAGCGCCCGCGCCAGCTCCGTCTTGCCCACCCCCGTGGGCCCGAGGAAGAGGAAGGAGCCGATGGGGCGGTTGGGATCCGACAGCCCCGAGCGCGCGCGGCGCACGGCGTTGGCGACCGCCGTGATGGCCTCGGCCTGGCCGACGACGCGGCGGCTCAGCCGCTCTTCCATCTGCACGAGCTTCTGGACCTCGGCCTCGAGGAGGCGCGTCACCGGGATGCCCGTCCACTTGGCGACGGTTTCGGCAATGTCCTCTTCGTCCACCTCTTCCTTGAGCATGCGCTGGCTCTTCTGCAGCTCCGCGAGCCGCGCGTTCTCGGCCTCGAGTTTACGGTCCAGCTCGATGAGCGTGCCGTACTGGAGCTTGGAGGCCTTCTCGAGGTCGCCACGGCGCTTCGCGTCCTCGATGGCGTGGCGCGCGGCCTCGGCCTCCTCCTTGATCTTGCCGATGGCCATGATCGCGGCCTTCTCCGCCTGCCAGTGCTTCTTGAGCGCGGCGGACTTGGCCTTCAACTCGGCAAGCTCGGCATCGAGCCGTGCCAGCCGTTCCTTGGAGACGGCGTCCGACTCGCGGGCCACGGAGACGCGCTCGATGCCGAGCTGCATGATGCGGCGCTCGATCTCGTCGATCTCCGCCGGCAGCGAGTCGATCTCGATGCGCAGGCGCGAGGAGGCCTCGTCGATCAGGTCGATCGCCTTGTCGGGCAGGAAGCGGTCGGCGATGTAGCGGTGCGAGAGCACGGCCGCCGCGACCAGCGCCGAGTCCTTGATCTTGACCTTGTGGTGGACCTCGTACTTGTCCTTGAGGCCGCGGAGGATGGCGATCGTGTCCTCGACCGACGGCTCCTTGACCATCACCGGCTGGAAGCGCCGCTCGAGCGCTGGGTCCTTCTCGATGTGCTTGCGGTACTCGTCCAGCGTGGTCGCGCCCACGCAGCGAAGCTCGCCGCGGGCCAGGGCCGGCTTGAGCATGTTGGCCGCGTCCACGGCGCCCTCGGCCGCGCCGGCGCCGACGAGCGTGTGGAGCTCGTCGATGAAGCAGATGATCTCCCCTTCGCTCTCGGTGATCTCGCGCAGGACGGCCTTCAGGCGGTCCTCGAACTCGCCGCGGTACTTCGCGCCCGCAACCATGGCGGCGATGTCGATGGCCAGCAGGCGCTTGCCCTTGAGCCCCTCGGGCACGTCGCCGCCCACGATGCGCTGGGCGAGGCCCTCGACGATCGCGGTCTTGCCGACGCCGGGCTCGCCGATGAGCACCGGGTTGTTCTTCGTGCGCCGGGAGAGCACCTGGATGACGCGGCGGATCTCCTCGTCGCGCCCGATGACCGGATCGAGCTTGCCCTTCCGCGCCAGCTCCGTCAGGTCCTTGGCGTAGCGCTGGAGGGCCTGGTACTTCTCCTCCGGGTTGGCGTCGGTGACGCGCTGGGAGCCCCGCACGTCCACGAGCGCCTTGTAGATCGCCTCCGGCGTGACGCCGGCCTTGGCGAGGATGCGCCCCGCCGCGCCCGACTTGTCCTGGGCGATGCCGATCAGCAGGTGCTCGGTCGAGCAGTACTCGTCCTTGAGACGCTGCGCCTCGTCCCACGCGCGGGTGAGCGCGGCCTCGAGCCGCTCCGAGGCGTACTGACGCCCACCGCCCTTGACCGTCGGCAGCTTGTCGAGCGCGGCCTGGACCTCGCCGGCTATCGCCTCGGGCCGCGCTCCGAGCTTCGCCAGCAGCGGCCCGACCACCCCCTCCTGCTGCTGGAGCAGCGCCAGCAGCAGGTGCTCGGGCTCGAGGGCCTGATGATTGCCCTGGTCCGCCAGCGACTGCGCCGCCTGGACGGCCTCCTGCGCCTTCACGGTGAACTTGTCGAACTTCATCGCGTCCCCTCCGTGCGAAGATTCTTGAGCTCCTGGTAGAGCTCGCGCTCCCTCGGGGAGAGACCCGTTGGGATGGTCAGCTGCACCTGCACGAACTGGTCTCCCGCGCCGCCGCCCTTGAGGTGCGGCATGCCGTAGCCCGGCAGGCGGAAGGTCCGGCCGCTGGACGTCTCGGGCGGGATCTTCATCGAGACCTGGCCCTTGAGAGTGGGCACCGAGACTTCGGCGCCGAGCGCCGCGTCGTGGGCCGGCACCGCCAGGGTCGAGTGGAGGTCATCGCCCTTGCGCTCGAAGCGCGGGTCCGGCCGCACCGTGACCTTGAGATACAGGTCGCCGCTGCCGCCACGGCCGCCGCGCGAGCCCTCGCCGGGCAGGCGCACGCGCGAGCCCATGGCCACGCCGGCCGGGATCTTGACCTCGAGGTTGCGCCGGCCCCTGGACCAGCCGCCGCCTCGGCACTGCGCGCACGGCTTGCGGTTGACGTGCCCCGCTCCGCCGCAGGCGGGACAGGGCTCGTCGAGCTCGAGCGAGATGGTCCGGGTGACGCCGTGGAAGGCGTCCTCGAGCGAGACCTCGATGCCCGCCTCGACATCGCCGCCCTTGTCGGCGCCGAAACCCCCGCCGAAATCTCCGAGGTCGACGTCGCGGAAGCCGCCCGCACGACGACCGCCCAGATCTCCGAAGATCGTCCGGAAGAAGTCGGAGAAGCCCTCGTCGCGGCGCCCGGAGTGGACGTCTGCGCCCTCGAAGGGCCCCCGCGCGCCGGCGCCGGCCTCGGCATAGCGCTGCCAGTCGGGGCCGAGCGTGTCGTAGCGCTTCCGCTTTTCGGCGTCGCCCAGGACCTCGTATGCTTCCGAGATCTCCTGGAAGCGGGCGGCCGAGTCCCTGCCCTTGGCGACGTCCGGATGGTGCTTGCGGGCAAGCCGGCGGTAGGCGGTTTTGATCGCCTTGTCGTCGGCGCTCTTGGGCAAACCGAGAATCTTGTAATAGTCCCTGTAGTCCATGGTGTGGCGCGGCGATGGGGCTCGCCCCCCGCGCCCGCGCTCGACGTAAGTGTAGCAGACGGCTGGAGGCCCTGGCGGGACGCCGGCGAGAGCTACTTCTGGGGCCGCCGGACGGCGCTTACGGAGCTGGCGCGGGCGTACTCGGTGCCGGCGGCGCTGCGGAGGGCGGCCTCGAGAAAGACCGTCGAGCGTCCCCTGCGGATGACCGTGCCTTCGCCGAGCACCGGGCCTTCGGTCACGGGCGCTGGGAAGTTGACGGTGATGGACGAAGTCGAGAGAAACTCGCCGTGGTCGAAGAGGGTGTGGGCCGCCAGGGCCGTGCAGACGTCCCCGTAGGCCGTGACGATGCCGCCCTGGACGACCTTGCCCGGGTGCATGAACTCCGGCTTGACCGCGAACTCGACGAGCACCCGCCCGGACTCGACTGACAGCACCCGCGCGCCCAGGAGGCGGGCGATCGGGGCGACCTTGCTGTGGTCGGTAACGAGGGTCCGGATGCGATCTAAGCCTGGGGCCTCCGGCCTCATCCTCTCGCGACCGTGAAGGCCACGTAGAGCGACTGCTGGCCGCGCTGCAGCAGCACGGTGACGCGGTCCCCGGGCTTGAGCCCCTGGGTGGCGCGCTCGTAGTCCTGCGCGCTGCGGATCCGCTGCCGGTTGATCTCGCGGATGACGTCGCCCCGCTGGAGGCCGGCCTCTGCCGCCGGTCCCTCCTCCTCGACGCGCGCCACGACCACGCCTTCCGTCGTGCGCAGGTTGAGCTGGCGGGCGATCTCGGGCGTGATGGGCCGCGTCTCGAGCCCGAGGAGGCTCTTGCTCTTGCCGCTGGGCTCGAGCTGGGCGGTGTCCACCGGGGTCTCGCCCACCTTGATCTCGAGCGTCTTCTCGCCCTTCTCCCGCCAGACCCTGATGGGCACGCCCTTGCCGGGCGCGGTCACGGCCACCACCTTCTGGAGATCCTGAGGGGCGTCGAGCTTCTTGCCGTCGAACTCCATCAGGACGTCGCCCGACACCAGGCCCGCCTTGTCGGCGGGGCTGTCCTTGACGACGTCGGCGATGAGCACGCCCTTGGGCTCCTTGAGCCCGAAGCTCTTGGCGAGCTCGGGCGTCAGCGGCTGGATCGACACGCCGAGCCAGCCGCGCGTGATCTTGCCCCGGGCGACCAGCTCGGTGTAGATGCGCTTGGCCATGTTGGACGGGATGGAGAAGCCGATGCCGACATTGCCGCCCGAGCGCGAGAGGATGGCGCTGTTGATGCCCACGACCTCGCCCGACATGTTGACCAGCGGGCCGCCCGAGTTGCCCGGGTTGATGGCGGCGTCCGTCTGGAGGAAATCGTCGAAAGGCCCCTGGCCGATGGAGCGCCCCTTCGCGCTGATGATGCCCGCCGTCACCGTCTGCTGCAGGCCGAAGGGAGAGCCGATCGCGAGCACCCAGTCGCCGACCTTGACCTTGTCAGAGTCGCCGAGCACCGCCGCGGGGTAGGGGCCGCCACCCTGGAGCCTCAGCACGGCGAGGTCGGTGCGCTTGTCGATGCCGACGATCTTGGCCTTGTGCTTCTTGCCCTCCGCCGTCACGACCTCGATGTCGGTGGCGCGCTCGACGACGTGCGCGTTGGTGAGCGCGATGCCGGAGGGGTCCACGATGACGCCCGAGCCGAGGCTTCGCTGCTGCTGCGGGCGCTCCGGGCTGTCGCCGAAGAAGCGCCGGAAGAACTCGTCGCCGAAGAACTCCTCGACGGGTGTCCGGCCGCCCCCGCTGCGGATGACCGTGTTGATGTTGACCACCGCCGGGCCGACGGCCTCGGCCACCTGGGCGAAGCTGCCCGAGGCCACCGGGAGCGCCGCGGGCACCACGGGCGCCTGCACGGCCGCCTGCATGGGGACCTGCTGCCGCGGCGCCTGGCCCGCGGGCTTGGGCAGGTCCAGCGCGCTGGCGCCCCATGAGCCCAGGCCCACGCCGAGCGCCGCCGCGATCACGAGCATCACCACCAGGGTTCCGCGCTTGACCAGGATCATCGTCTCTCCTCTACGAGGTCGCCGGCCAGCAGCTGCCGCAGGCGGTCGCCTTCGAGGGTCTCCTTCGCTTTGAGTTCCGCGGCCGCCACCAGCAGCACCGGCTTGCGGTCCGTGATGAGGCCGCGCACGCGGTCGTAGATCTTGTCGATGATGGCGCGGGTCTCGCCGTCGATGGCACGCGCCGTCTCGTCGCTGTACTCGCGCTCCTGCGACAGGCCCGAGCCCCTGAGGAACACGGCCTGCTGGCCGCCGCCGAAGGTCATCGGGCCGAGCTGGGCCGACATGCCGTACTGGGTGACCATGAGTCGCGCCATCTCCGTCGCGCGCTCGAGGTCGTTGTGGGCGCCCGTCGAGATTTCGCCGTAAACGACTTCCTCCGCCACCCGGCCGCCCAGGAGCACCGCGATCCGGTCTTCCAGCTCGCTCCGCGTCAGGAGGTAGCGGTCCTGGAGCGGCAGCTGGTAGGTGGCGCCGAGAGCCCCGACACCACGTGGGATGATCGTCACCTTGTGGACCGGGTCGGCCTGGGGCAGGGAGGAGGCGACGAGCGCGTGGCCGATCTCGTGGTGGGCGACGATGTCGCGCTCCTTCTCCGACAGCACCCGGCTCTTGCGCTCGAGGCCGCCGATCACGCGATCGACGGCCTCGTCGAGGTCGGCCATGTCCACGGCATCCTTGCCCTTGCGGGCGGCCAGGAGCGCCGCCTCGTTGATGATGTTGGCGAGATCAGCGCCCGCCATGCCCGGCGTCCGCGCGGCCAGCACGTGGAGGTCCACGGAGGGCGCCAGGATGACGTTGCGCGCGTGCACATGCAGGATGGCCTCTCGCCCCCTGACGTCGGGCTTGTCCACGACCACCTGGCGATCGAAGCGTCCCGCGCGGAGCAGGGCCGCGTCGAGGACCTCGGGGCGGTTGGTGGCCGCCATGATGATGACGCCCTTGGAAGAGTCGAAGCCATCCATCTCGGCCAGCAGCTGGTTGAGCGTCTGCTCGCGCTCGTCGTGGCCGCCGGCGAAACCCGTGGTGCCGGAGCGCGTCTTGCCGATGGCGTCGAGCTCGTCGATGAAGACGATGCACGGCGCCTTCTCCGGCGCCTGCTCGAAGAGGTCGCGCACGCGCGCGGCGCCCACGCCGACGAACATCTCCACGAACTCCGAGCCGGAGAGGAAGAAGAACGGCACGTCGGCCTCGCCTGCGACGGCCCGGGCCAGGAGCGTCTTGCCCGTGCCCGGGGAGCCGACGAGCAGCACGCCCTTGGGGATCCGGCCGCCGAGCCGCTGGTACTTTTTGGGGTTCTTGAGAAAGTCCACGACCTCAATGAGCTCCGCCTTGGCCTCGTCCACTCCCGCGACGTCGGCGAAGGTCGTCTTGAGCTCCTTTCGGTCGTAGATCTTGGCCTTGGAGCGGCCGAAGGACAGCGCCTGGGTCGGCCCCCCGCCCATGCGCCGCATGACGAACATCCAGAGGCCGACCATCAGCACCAGCGGCACGATCCACCCGAAGAGGAAGTCCCGCCAGAACGTGCTCTCCACTCGCCCGGAGAACTCGACCTTGTTCTGCTCGAGCTCCTTGACGAGGGCGCTGTCCTCGATCCCGGGGATGCGGGTGGTCGTGAAGATGGGGGCGGCCTGCTCGGCGCCGACCAGGCTGCGCACCTTGTCCCCGGCGCCGGGCTGCTGGGCCGGGAGCGCTCCGGGCTTGAGCGTGCCCCGGATCTCGCGGTCCGTGACGGAGACCCGTTCGACCTTGCCCTCGCGCACCAGCGCCAGGAACTTGCTCATCGGGATCTCGACCGTCCGCGGCGCCAGGAGCCAGCTCTGCACCACGGAGAGCACGAGCACCGCGATGAGCAAATAAACCAGCGAGAACTGCGTCTTCTGCTTCACGGGGAGTTTCATCGAGGGTCCCTCGAAACCATGCTATCGGAGGCTCTGGGGCCTGTCAAACTGCGGCGGCTGGTGCGGCGCGGCCGGGGGCTACGAGCAGACCTTGCCCTTCTCCATCTCGTAGCCGGGCACCTTGTACGTCCCCACGAAGTTGTCCTCCCACACCTCGATCGGCAGGCGCCCGACTTCCTTGTCGCCGTCGAAGAACGTGAGCCTCATCTTCTCCACGTACTCCTTGGCCGGCAGCGTCTTGCCGAGGAAGCCGCGCGTGCTCGCCTGGTCGGCGAACATCGAGAGGATCTCCATCGTGGGCCTGTTGGGGTCGCTGCCCGGCTTGATCCACTCGACGGCTACCGAGAAGCCGTGGACGTCGGGGTCCGACGCGAACCCCGGCATCGCCGCGAGCCGCTTGATCATCGGAACGGCGTAGCGGGAGAACATGGCCGACGCCTGGCGGTCCAGGGGCAGGGCCGCGAAGACGGCGTCCGGCGCCTGCTCCGCCCTGATCCATACGGCGGCGTAGCGGTTGTCCCCCGACTCCTTGGGGACCTTCTTGAAGCCGAGGCCGTTCTTGATCTCGAGGTAGGGCAGGCAGTGATAGACGTACTCGGAGAACTGGAGGAGCTGGGGCTGGTACTTCACGGCGAGGGCGCGGCCCTTCACCGACGTGTGCTTGTCGACCGGCATGACGTAGTCGGCCGGTCCCGCATACGCTGCCGCCACGACCCCCGCCACCAGAACCACGGCGAGGGCCGTGGCGACGCTTCGACGCGACATGAGAATGTGGCTGAGTCTAGTTCTGGATGACCTGGCCGGGCTCCACCGAGATGTTCTTGCCCCACCAGTTCTGCGTGCGGGAGTTCTCGATGTCGAGGCGGGTGACCTTGGGGTTCGTGCCGTCGAGGTTGTTCGAGAGCGAGAACATGCCGTGATCGCCGGACGCAAAGTGGGTGGTGTGGCCCCGCCACTCGGCCCACTGCCCGGACGTGGCGCAAGCGCCGGCTAGGAAAGCGACCACGATGAGCGCCGCAGCCGTGACGATCTTGGAACGCATAACCGTAACCTCCTATGATGACGTGGGATAACGAACAATCCAGCGGGAACCATGATACGGAAGGCCGAAGCGCTGAGTCAACCTATGTTTTGGCCCGGGTTTGGCCCAAGATGCTTTTGCTCTTGCGGGGATGGGCCCCGTCAGGCATCCTCGCGGAAGGACAGTCCCCATGCCGTCGACCGATCACTTGGTCATGTTCGAGGAGCCGGACGGGCTCCGTCAGCCCATCCTGATCATGGCGTTCTCCGGGTGGAACGACGCTGCGGAGTCCGCGACGACCGCCGCGCGCTTCCTGGGGCAGATCTGGCCCTCGCGACCGCTGGCCAGCATCGATCCTGAGGAGTTCTATCACTTCGGCCTGTCGCGGCCCTACGTGCGCTTCAAGTCGGACTCGCGAAACGAGCGGGAGATCGTCTGGCCATCCACCGATTTCTCCATCTCCCGCCTGCCCTCCGTCGACCGCGACCTCATCGTCGGGGTGGCCATCGAGCCGCACCTGAAGTGGCGCACCTACTGCGGCGCCGTGCTCGAGCTGGCGCGGCGCTCGCGCGCCTCCCTTGTCCTGACGTTGGGCGCGCTGCTGGCCGAAGTCCCGCACACCCGGCCGGTGAAGCTGGTGGGGGGCGCCCATGACCCCGAGCTCGCCGCCGTGCTCGGCATCCGCCCTTCGCGGTACGAGGGCCCGACGGGGATCATCGGCGTGCTCAACACTCTCTGCCGGGAGGAGGGTGTGCCGGCGGCCAGCCTCTGGGCCAATGTCCCCCATTACGTCTCCGGCGTCGAGAATCCGAAGGCGGCCCTGGCCCTCGTCCGGCGGGTCCTCACGCTCTTGGGCACGGAGGCCGACCTCTCGGACCTCGTCGAGGCCACTCGGCAGTTCGAGGGCAACCTCGACGAGGTCGTGGGACAGAACGCGAAGATCGCCGAGTACGTGAAGATGCTGGAGCGCAAGCTGCCCGAGGACGAGGAGGCGGAACGGCCGGTCCCCGGGTCGGGCGACGAGCTGCCGCCGTCGGCGGATCTCGTGGCGGAGATCGAGCAGTTCCTTCGCCAGCAGCGCCCCGAGTCGTCTTAGCGCGCTCTGGCGCGCGCGGTTTCCGGGCGTCCGAGTTGCCGGGCGGGAGGGGGGCCGGGGGTGCCGATCTACCCAGCCCTCGCCTCGCGGCTACGCCGCTCAGCTCGAACGGCGACCCCCGACGGCCATGGGGGTTCGGGGTGCATCCCCCGGCCCCCTCCCACCTCGCGCATTCCCCGTGCGGTTTCTTCGGTGTCGCAGGCTCGGCGCGTACAATCGCCGCATGGCTTCTCTTATGAGCGTTGTGGCCGTTCTGGTTGCTGCGCTGGTGGCGGGGCCGGTTTGGGCGGCGGTGAAGGTGACGGTGACGCCGTCGGTGGTGCGGCAGGGCGACGTCGCGCTGATCGTGGTGACGGGCGCGGCGAGCGCGCTGGAAATGGACGGCAGCCTGGCGGGCCGTCCGCTCTTCTTCTTCCCCTACGCCGACGGGTATGCGGCGCTCATCGGCATCGATCTCGAGGCCAAGCCCGGCAAGACGCCGTGGCGTCTCGGATTCGTGGACGGCACGGGCGCGCCGCGCAAGGCCGCGGGCGCGATCACGGTCAAGGCGCGGAAGTTCCCCGTCCAGCGCTTGAGCCTGCCCAAGTCCATGGTCGATCTCTCTCGGGACGACGAGCGCCGGGCGAACGCGGAAGCGGCGAGGCTCCGCACGCTCTTCGACACGATCGGCCCGGAACGGCTCTGGCGCGGCCGCTTCACCAAGCCCGTCGCCTCCGACGCCAAAGCCGAGGGCTTCGGCTCGCGCCGCATCATCAACGGGAAGCCCCGCTCGCCCCACTCGGGCGCGGACTTCTCCGCTCCAGCCGGGACGCCCGTCGTGGCCTCGGGCCGCGGGCGCGTCGCCCTCGTGGTCGAGTTCTTCTTCGGGGGCCGGCTCGTGGCGCTCGACCACGGCGAGGGACTGTACACGCTCTACATGCACCTCGAGCGGGCGGACGTGGCCGAGGGCGTCCTCGTCGAGCGCGGCTCGATCATCGGGGCGGTAGGGAGCACGGGCCGCGCCACCGGGCCTCATCTGCACTGGTCCGCCCAGGTCCGCAGCGCCCGCATCGACCCCGACGCCCTCCTCAAGCTGCCCGTCAGGGACTGAGCGGGCCGCTCCATGGCCAGGCCCCGCCGGATGCCGCCTCCGCGCCCGGCGGCCCGTGAGGCCGATCCGCGCGCGGCCGAGTGGCTCGTCGTCATCGCGGTCGCGTCTTTGGTCTGGATCGCCTTCCTCCCCGCGCTCCGCGGCGGCTTCCTCCCCTGGGATGACGAGTCCAATCTCGTCACCAACCGCGCCTGGAGGGGCCTTGGCTGGTCGCAGCTCGGCTGGATGCTGACGACCTTCCACAAGGGGCACTGGATCCCGGTGACGTGGCTGTCCTTCGGCGCCGACTATTTCCTGTGGGGCATGGAGCCCAAGGGCTATCACCTGACGAACGTCCTGCTCCACGCCGCCAACGCGGGACTCGTCTGCCTCCTGGGCATGCGCCTCCTCGCGGAGACGGGCGCTCGCGGCGCGGCTCGGCTGGCGGGCGCCGCGGCTGCGGCCCTCTTCTTCGCGCTCCACCCGCTGCGAGTCGAGTCGGTCGCCTGGGTGACCGAGCGGCGGGATGTGCTGTCGGCCTTCTTCTTCCTCCTGGCCGCGCTCAGCTATCTGCGGGCCGCCTGCCATGAGCCCGCCTGCCATGAGCCCGCCTGGAGGACCCGTGCGTACTGGCTCTCCCTCGGAGCCTTCGCGCTCTCGCTCGGATCCAAGTCCATGGCGGTCAGCCTGCCGGTGATCTTGCTGGTCCTCGACGTGTATCCACTCCGTCGTTGGAAGAACGCGTGGCGCACGCGGGTCCTCGAAAAGGTCCCGTTCGCCCTCCTGAGCCTGCTCGCGAGCGCCGTCGCCATGGTTGCCGTGCGGGCGGGAGGCAGCGTCAGCAGCCTGGCCGATCTCGGCGTGGCACAGCGGCTCGCCATCTCGGCCTACTCGCTCGTGTTCTACCTCTGGAAGACGCTTCTGCCCATCGGCCTTTCCCCGCTGTACGAGCTGCCCGTGGGCTTCGATCCGTTCGGGCCCGGCTACCTTCTGAGCGCCGTTCTCGTTGTCGCGATCACGTCTGCCGCCGTCTCTCTGCGCAAGCGCTGGCCCTGGCTGCTCGCTGCGTGGACCGCCTACGTGGTGATGCTTCTTCCCGTGGTTGGCATCGTCCACAACGGGCCTCAGGTCACAGCCGACCGGTACACCTATCTGCCGTGCCTGCCGGTTGCGCTGCTGGCGGGAGAAACCGTAGTGCTGCTGTGGCGATGGGCGTGGGCTGCCGCGGCTTCGGCCGGCGCGCTCCTGGGCTTGGCGGTCCTCGCGGCCTTCCAGATCGACGTGTGGCGCGACGCGGAGTCCCTCTGGACCCGCGCCTTGGCCGTCTCGCCCTCCGCCATAGCCCATGGGAGCCTCGGTGTCGTGTTCGACGAGCGGGGCCGGCACGAGGACGCCATCGCGCAGTTCAGCGAAGCGCTCCAGATCAACCCAGGGCTCGCCCACGCCCAGAACAACTGGGGCATCGCGCTGGCCCGTCAGGGCAAGTGGCAGGAGGCGGTGCAGCATTACGAAGACGCGCTCCGGCTCAGCCCCGGCTACTCGGAGGCGCATCTGAACTTGGCCGCGGCTCTCCAGCGCCTCGGCCGCTATGCCGATGCGCAGCGGCACGTGGACGCGGCGCGCTCGACCTCGCTACCGTCGGGTCGGTAGGACCGGGGCCAGGATGTACCCGCGCCGCCAGGCCGAGGGGCCGTCGGGGTAGAAGCGCATCGAGCGGGGAGCCAGGGACTCGAAGGCCACGGCCACAGCACACAGCACCGCGTCCCACCGATCCTCGATGGATTTGAGTTGGGCGCCGCTCATTCCCGGTCTTGGGTTCTCCGCGACCAGGGCGAGCCAAGCGGGATCCGAGTTGATTACGTAGCGTCCACCGATGACTTGGGCCGTGCGCCGGACGAATGGCCCCAGTCCCTCAGAGGCCCACCTCGCATTGGGACCGAACTTTCGCTTCTTGTACTTGACGATCTTCATCCCACGTTTCAGATCGAAGAGGAGCACCTGGAAGGCATTCGGATAGACCTCGCGGATGGCTGGACGCCCGGCTGCAGGCTCGACGTCTGGCCCCATCGCGTCGATGCCATGGGAGGCCGTCAGCTCGTGCGCGAACTCCTCCAGGCCGGGGTAACTCGGGGTGCTGTGGGTGGACGCGTCGAAGGATCCGAAACTTCGAGCGATCTCGTCCTCGCAGTCTCGCCTGCCGTGCCCGAGCCCGAGGAGCGGCGCGTCGATGCCGACCGAAGCGCGGTGGTGCGCCACGTGGCGGGCAATCCAGCCGAGGACGTCGGCGTGGCGCGGAAGCGTGTGGGGGATCTCCCGCAGATGGAGCGGGAAGCGCTGCCCGCCCAGGAGGGCCACGCCCGAAGGATTGCCGTCCTTCCAGGCGAGATCGACCCCGAGGAACCTCACGCGTCCGGGACGGCGATGCTGCCCGCCAGCACGGTCACGGCCGAGCCGCCGACGCGCACGCGGGCGACGGCGCCGTCATGCACCTGGAGCTCCACGCGCAGTCTGCCCGGGCGGCCCATGCCGTCGCCCTGCTCGGCCGTGAAAGCCGCGAGCGTGCCATCGGCATGCAGGAGCCCCGCCTCGAGGAGCCAGACGCCGATCGAGGAGTGGACGGAGCCCGTGACGATGTCCTCGGGAATGCCGAAGTGGGGAGCGAAGAAGCGGCAGTGCGTCGCCGAGCCTTTGTCTATCGTTTCGCGCGACACGACGCAGACGCCGCGAACGCCGGCGTGGGTCGCGACCTCGGCGAGCGCCGCCATGTTCGGCGTGAGCGCTCGCAGGACGTCGAGCCCAGCGACGGGGATGAGGAGGTCGTGGTCGGGCGTCGTCACCGGGTTTGCCCAGCCTGCGGCCGCGGGAAGCCCGAGCGCCTCCCGAATATGAGTGAGCTGGCCGGTGAAGGGATGGAGCGCGCCCACCTGGGGCTCGAGCCAGATGAGCCGGCGCGCCTTGCCCGCGACCACGCTTGCGCCCAAGTGCCCCGCCTGTGTCTCGAAGACGACGTGGTCGTTGCGGAGCCTCCCCGCTTCGATGAGGGCGTGGACGGCCGCCAGCGTCGTATGGCCCGAGTAGGCGATCTCGCGGGTCGGCGTGAACCATCGGAGGCGCCACTGGGCGCCCTCGGCGGTGGCCGGCGTGAGGCACGCCGTGCCGGCGACGCGCATCTCCGTGGCGATCGCCTGCATCTGGCGGTCGGAGAGCCCCTGCGCGTCGAGGACCACGGCGGCGGGGTTGCCGCCGAAGGGGCGCTCGGTGAAGGCGTCCACCTGCAGGATGGGGATCACAGCCGGATCCGCTCGCGGAGCTGGCGGGCCTTGCGGGCGAGCGCGCGCGTGGACCAGACCGTCGCCACCGACTGCGCCATCATGCCGTAGACGCGGATGCGCGGCACCTTGAGGACGACGTTCGGGTCGAGCCAGTTGGGCGCCTGCGCGAGCAGATCGAGCGTGCGCAGGCCGATCAGGAGCGGCCACGCGCAGGCCAGCCGCATGCGCGTCTCGCGCTTGGGGATGGCGAAGGTGTACTGCCAGCCGGCCTCGTAGTGGTCGAGCGCCACGTTGAGCAGCTCGACGAGAAGCGGCCGGAGGGCCGGTCCCGTCTTGGGGTCGAGCAGGTCCTGGGGCTCGAGGCCGAGGAGGGCCAGGTCGTGGCGGGGGAGGTAGCAGCGGCCCTGGCGCAGGTCACGCGGGATGTCGCGCAGCACGTTGGTCAGCTGGAGCGCCTTGCCGAAGCGGACCCCGAGCGCGGTCATCTTCTCGAGGTCCCAGTGCCTGAGCCGCGGCCGGTGGGCCACGTGCACCTCGGTCCAGAACTCACCGACGCAGCCCGCGACCAGATAGGTGTAGCGGTCGAGCTCCGCGCGCGTCTCGAGCGCGGCGAGCCCGCCCTCGTCCTCGCCGGGGAAGCGCGCGAGGTCCTCCGTCATGCCTAGGACGATGGTCTCGAGGACGCGGCGCACCTGCCGGCGGTCGTCGGCGAGGAGCGCCCGGTAGGCTGCCAGGCACTCGGGCAGGCGCTCGAGCAGCGCGCGCTCCGCCGCGAGCGACTGGACGCCTCGCGTGGCGTCGGCCATGGCTTCGACGCGGCCGGGCTCGGGCACGTCGAGCTCGTCGCGCAGCGCCAGCAGGTGGATGATGCGCTGGTGGCGGTCGATGAGCCGGGTGTCGGCGATGGTGTCGGCGGTGCGCGCCAGGAGATAGGCCAGCCCGATCGCGGGCCTGACGGCGGCGGGCAGGACGGCGAGCGAGAGGTAGAAGGAGCGGCTGACGCTTTTGAGCAGAGCGGAGGTCGGGTCGCCTCCGACCACGGGTGCTAGTCCATGTCCATGGGGTTGATGGGCTTCGAGGGGTCGTCCTTGGCCTTCTTCAAGGCCTGCCGGAGCTTGGCGTCGAGCACCTTCGACTTGTTCTGCTCGGCCTTCATCTGCTCGCGGAAGCGCTCCTCGCGCTTGGCCGCCTCGCCCTGGAGCGAGGTGATCGCGTCGCCCAGGCCGAGCCCCGACCTTGCCCGCGGCGGCGGCTCATGCGCCACCACGGCCTCGAGCTTGGGATCGATGGTCAGCCGGCCGCTACAGCAGGGGCACGTCAGCGTGAAGGTCGCCATGGCCCACACCCTACCAGAAAATCAGAGCGCGAGGTATTGGGCCCGGACGGACTCGTCTTGGCGGAATGAAGCGGCGGTGCCTTCGTAGCGGATGCGGCCCTTCTCGAGCACGTAGACGCGGTCGGCCAGGTCGAGGCAGAAGTCCACGTTCTGCTCGGCGAGGAGGATGGTCAGGCCGTCCTGCTTGAGGCGGCCGATCTGCTCCTTGAGGTGGTCCACGACGAGCGGCGCCAGGCCCTCGGAGGGCTCGTCGAGGAGCAGCAGCTCGGGGTTGCCCATGAGCGTGCGCGCGATCGTCAGCATCTGCTGCTCGCCCCCGGAGAGGAAGCCGCCCTGCCGGTCCCCCAGCTCACGGAGCTGGGGGAAGAGGTCGAAGACGCGCTCGAGGGTCCACGCCGATGTCCCGCTCCGGCTGCGCGCGGCGACGTCGAGGTTCTCCCACACGGTGAGATCGGCGAAGATGCGCCGATCTTCTGGCACGAAGCCGATGCCGAGGCCGGCGATCTCGTAGGGCTGGCGGCCCGCGATGTCCCGTCCCTTCCACACCACGCGCCCCTCGCGCGGCGGGGTCAGCCCCATGACGCTCCGGATGGTCGTCGTCTTGCCGACGCCGTTCCTGCCGAGGAGGCACACGCACTCGCCCGCCGCCACTTCCAGCGAGACACCGAAGAGGACCTGCGACAGGCCGTAGGAAGTAAAGACCTCCTCGACCGCCAGGACCGGCGCGCCTGTCACCGCCGCTCCCCCAGGTACACGCGGCGGACTTCCGGGTGCCGCCGGACCTCTTCTGGCGTGCCGTCGGCGATGACCTCGCCCTGGTGGAGCACGGTGATGCGGTGGGCGATGGCGAAGACCACCTCCATGTCGTGCTCGGTGAAGAGGAGCGTCAGCCCGCGCTCGCGCGCGATGCGCTCAATGAGCCGGATGGACTCGCGCGTCTCCTGGGCCGACATGCCCGCCGTCGGCTCGTCGAGGAGGAGGATCTCGGGCTCGAGCGCCAGCGTGATGCCGAGCTCGAGCTGCTTCTGGTTGCCGTGGGAGAGGAAGCCCGCGACTTCCCCGGCCTTGTCGAGGAGCCCCACCGAGACGAGCAGCGCCTCGGTCTCGTCGCGGTAGAAGCGGTCCACCGGCGCCAGGAGGTTCCAGCCGCGCCCGCGGTGGCAGAGGAACGCCGCCTGGATGTTCTGGAACACCGTGAGCCGCGGGAAGATATTGGTGCGCTGGAAGGAGCGGCCCATGCCCAGGCGGCAGAGGTCGTGCGGCGCGATGCCGGTGATTTCGCGGCTCTTGAAGCTGACGCTGCCCGAGTCGGGCCGGAGGTGGCCGGTGATGAGGTTGAAGAGCGTGGTCTTGCCCGCGCCGTTGGGCCCGATGATGGCGCTGATCGATCCGCGAGGGACGCTGAAGCTGACCCCGGCGACGGCCTGGAAGCCGTCGAAGCTCTTGCGGAGATCGCGGACGTCAAGCAACCTGGCGCCTCCGCCGGAGCCGGCGCCCCGCCGACTCCAGCGCGCCCGCGATCCCGCCGGGGAAGACGAAGAGCAGCACGATGAGGATGGTGCCGAGAATGAGCGGCCAGTACTGCGTGTAGGAGACGATCTGCTGGTTGAGCCAGATGAGGACGAGGGCGCCCAGCGCCGGGCCGATGAAGGTGCCCATGCCGCCCAAGAGCGTCATGATCAGCACCTCGGAGGACTTGGTCCAGTACGCGAAGTCGGGGAAGACGCCCCGGTTGAAGATGCCGAAGAGCCCGCCCGCGAGCCCCGCGAAGGTGCCCGCGACGACGAAGGCCGCCAGCTCGTAGCGGCGCACGTTGACGCCGATGAACTCCGCGCGCTCCGGGTTCTCGCGGATGGTGGTGAGCATGCGGCCGAAGGGCGAGCCCACCACGCGGCGGAGCAGCCAGAGGCACCCGGCGACGAGGACGAGGGTGAGGAAATAGAAGTAATCCGACGTCCGGTAGCCGCCCACGAAGGGGAGCCACGCCGCCACCCGCTCCAGCCAGCCGAAGTCCGGGTAGGGGATCTCCGGCATGCCCTGCTCGCCGCCCGTCACCTCGTTCCACTTGAAGCAGATCGCCCAGACGATCTGGGCGAAGGCGAGCGTCAGCATGGCGAAGTAGATCCGCGTGAGGCGCACGCAGAAGAAGCCGAAGACGAGGGCGAAGAGCGCGGCGAGGACGCCGGCGGCGGGAAAGGCCAGGAGGAACGACACGCCCACCTTCTTCATGAGGATGCCGGTCGTGTAGGCGCCGATGCCGAAGTAGGCGGCGTGGCCGAAGGACACGAGCCCGGTGTAGCCGACCAGCAGGTTGAGACTCGTGGCGAAGAGCGCCCAGATGACGACGTCGTTGGCGAGGAAGGTGTAGTAGCGCGAGCCCGCCGCCGGCACGAAGAACGCCGCCGCGAAGACGAGGAGCGCCCACGGAACGCGTTGGATCCTCATGATTCGGCCGCCGAGGCGCCTTCGCAGAGCCTCCGGCGCCCGGCGTTCGGGCGGACAACCCCCGTGGTCATTTCAGCGGCTTTCCGAGCAGGCCCCAGGGGCGAATGATCAGCACGGCGGCCATCAGGGCGAAGATGGAGAAGATGGAGAAGCGCGGGAAGAAGAGAATGCCGAAGGAGAGCACTTGGCCGTAGATGAGCGCCCCGAGGAAGGTGCCCCAGAAAGAGCCGAGCCCGCCGATGACTACGACCACGAAGGCTTCGACGATGACCTCCGTGTCCATCCCGGGCACGACCGAGCGCATCGGCGTGATCAGCGCGCCGCCCAGCCCGCCGAGGAACGATCCGAGCACGAACACCCCCGTGTAGAGCGCGTTGACGTTCACGCCGAGAGCGCCCAGCGTCTCGCGGTCGAGCGCGGCGGCGCGGATGAAGCGGCCGGCGCGCGTGCGCTGGAGCGCGAACCAGAACCCGAGTGCGATGGCCGGGCCGAGGAGAATGATGAACAGGTTGTAGTACGGGATGGTCGCCCCGAAGAGCGAGAGCGCGCCAGTCAGGCCCGGCGGCCGGCTGACGGACTTCTGCTGCGTGCCCCAGAGGATCTTGGCTGCGTCGCTCAGGATGAGCACGAGCGCGTACGTGAAGAGCAGTTGGTAGAGCTCCTCCTTGCCGTAGAGGCGCTGGAAGAGGAAGCGCTCGACGAGCCCCCCGAGGACAGCCACGCCGAGAGCCGAAAGGAGCACGGCCCACCAGAAGCGCCCCGGACCCGTGCCGAGCCAATGGACGAACTGGTAGGCACCGTAGGCCCCGAGCATGTAGAAGGAACCGTGCGCGAAGTTGAGCACCCGCAACACGCCGAAGATGAGCGACAGTCCCGAGGCGATGAGGAAGAGGAACATCGCGGCTGTGAGGCCGCTCAGCGCCTGCGCGAAGACGAAGGAAAGATCGGGCACGAGAAGCGGGGCGGAGGGGGCGGCGGATCGCCCCCTCCGCGCGCGGCGATTAGTCCATGAACCTGGCTGGGTCCACGTAGATGATCGGTTTCAGGATGGGGAACGGATATTTGGCATCCTTGACCACCTGGCCGTACAGAAGGCCACGGGTAGCCTGGTGGTCCTTCTCGCGGATCGTCATCTTGCCATGCGGCGTGTCGACCGTGAGGCCGAGCAGCGCCTTGGACACCTTGTCCGAATCGGTGCTGCCAGCCTTCTTTATGGCCTCGGCGAGGACATGGATGCCCATGTACCCCTGGATGGCCCAGGAGTTCGGGTACTCATCCTTGAGGTACTTGCTCAGTCGCGCGTTGTACTCTCTTTGCGCGGGCGGCCCCTCCGTCCAGTAGAAGGCATCGTAAGTGTTCGCTGTGATCCCCACCGGATACTCTGCGCCCAGCGCCTTGGTTGTCTCCGGCGAGCCGGCCTCGCCCACGCCGATGAAATTGAGCTTGATGGCCTCGAAGTACCCGAGCGGCCTGGCCTGCTTGACGAATGTGACGAAGTGCCCGCCCCAGAGCGACGAGAACACGGCTTCGGGCTTCTTGGCGAGCTGCGCGTTGATGAAGGGCGTGTAGTCCGCCTCACCGAGCTTCGGCCACTGCTGATCCACGATCTGCACGCTGGGCTTGAGCTTCTTGATGTGTTCGACGAACGATTTGGTGACGTCTTGGCCGTAGGCGTAGTCTGGGCTGATGGTTGCTATCCTGGTCACCGGCCACTTGGCCACGAACTCGGCCGCGCTGCGCCCTTCCATGGTGGTGTTTGCCGAGGTGCGGAACACGTAGGGGTGAAGCTTGTCCGGGGCGGTGAGCTGATCGGTCTTCGGGATGTTGGCGATGAAAACGATCTTGTTTTCTTTGGCCACTACGGAGACCGCCGGACCCTCGGCCGAGGTGAGCGTGCCCACGAGGAAGTCGACGTTCTCCTTCAGGATGAGCTCGCGCGACACGCGCACGGCCTCGTTGGCGTCGCCCTTGGTGTCGCGCGGGATCAGCTCGATCTTCCGGCCCAGCACGCCGCCCTTGGCGTTGATCTCCTCGACGTACATCTGGGCGCCCTTGAGGGCCGGCTCACCGAAGAGAGCGCCCGAGCCCGACAGGATCATGGGGTAGCCGACCTTGATCGGTTTCTGGGCTTCGGCCGCGATGGGCAGGGCCAGCATCGCGGCCAGCAGCAGCGTGAGTGCACGAATCATGACGAGCCTCCTTTGGCTGTGTGCTGCGGAGTGCTACAGGGCCGGGAAGCCCGGCACTTGCACCCGGATCCGGTATATGGACGTGGACGCGGTGATGTAGAGACTCCTGTAGTCGTCGTCGCCCCAGGCGAAGTTGGCCGTGCGCTCGGGCACGCGGATCACGCCGAGGCAGGCTGCCTCGGGAGTGAAGACGTGGATCCCGCCGGGGCCGCAGCAGTACACGTTGCCGGCCGAGTCGATCTTCATGCCGTCGGGGGCGCCGGGGCCCTCGCCCGTCGTCTCCGCCCACACGCGGCCATTGGTCAGGCCGCCGTCCGGCTTCACGTCGAAGACGCGGATGTGCTTCCGCGCGGTGTCGTTGATAAAGAGCCGACGGCCGTCCAGCGAGAAGCAGAGACCGTTGGGCCGGTCGAAATCGTCCACGAGGAGCGTCGGGCGCGTCGGATCGCTGCCGGCGCGGTAGACGCCCTGGAACGGCAGCTCCTGTGGGCGCTTGACCCCGTAGACCTCCGCGCGCCCGTACGGCGGGTCGCTGAAGTAGACGGAGCCGTCGGCGGCGCAGACGATGTCGTTGGGGCTGTTGAGCTGCCTGCCGTCGTAGTGCGTCGCGACGGGCGTGATACGGCCGTCGGGCTCGGTCCGCGACACCTGGCTCGAGGCGTGCTCGCAGGCAAGGAGCCGGCCCTGCCTGTCCCACGTGAGGCCGTTGGACATGTTGCACGGCTTGCGGAAGGTCGTCACGCCGTCCTTCGCCGACCAGCGGCGGAGGTGGTCGCCCGGCATGTCGCTCCAGAGCAGGTACTTGCCCGTGGGATGCCAGAGCGGCCCCTCGGTGAAGAGGCAGCCGCCGGCGATCTTCTCGAACTCGACCTTCGGGCCGACGACGGCCGTGACGCGCGGGTCGCGGATCTCGATCGTCACTTCTTGATCGGCTCCCCGGGCTTGCCCGCCGCGTACCAGTCGTGCGGATTGACCTCCTCGATCACGACCCACACGGCCTCCTTCGGCAGGCCGGTGACGTCGGTGATCGCGCCGGTCACGCGCTTCGCAATCTCGTCCTTCCGCTCCTTGCCCCAGCCTTCATAGATGCGGATGTTCACGAATGGCATGTGGCCCTCCTGTGGGCAAGCAGTGACGTTCGAACCGGGCGGTCCCTGGAAGCGCAGGGAGCCTAGCACGCTTCGGCGGCGAGGGCCACGACGGGACGGCGCGGCGCGTCAGCGTCTTGGGGGGTGCTATGCTTGGGTCGTGGCCGACCTCGTCAACGAGTTTTCCTGGTCCCGCACGCGCGACAATGTCTTCAAGGAGTGCCGGCGGCGCTACTTCTACCAGTACTACGGCGCCTGGGGCGGCTGGGAGGCCGACGCCGACCCGCTCGTGCGCCGGCTCTACGTGCTCAAGCGGCTGGGCACGCGGCAGATGTGGGCGGGGCGCCTCGTGCACGAGACGGTGGAGCGGGCGCTGCTCGCCATGCGCGACGGCCACGCCCTATCGGAGGCGGCGCTCATCGAGGACACCGTGCGGCAGATGCGCCTCGAGTGGCGCGGTTCGAAGGACGGCGTGTACCGTGAGCACCCCAAGCGGACGGGCCTTTTCGAGCACGAGTACGGCGTCCCCATCCGCGACTCGGAGTGGCAGGCTCTCCGCGACCACATCGTCCGCTGCCTGCGGAACTTCCACCGGCTGCCGCTGTTGGAGGATATCAAGCGGACGCCGACCGAGCGCTGGGCTTTCATCGAGGACATCGGCTCCTTTCCCTTCGAGGGCACGCGCCTGTTCTCGGCGCCGGACTTCGGCTACTGGAACGCCGCCGACCGCCTCCAGCTCGTGGACTGGAAGACGGGAGGCAACGGCGCGGGCGCCGGCATCCAGCTCGGCGGCTACGCGCTATACGCTCTCGAGGTGATGCGCGTCGAGCTGTCGCGCGTGGACCTGCTCGAGGTCAACCTCCGCGAGGGCAAGGTTACCGCGCACCCGTGGGACGAAGCCAGTCTCGACCGCGTCCGCGAGCACATCCGTCTCTCCGTGCGCGCGATGAAGGCCTACCTCAAGGATCCCGAGCGCAATCTCGCCGAAGAGGCCAACTTCGAGAAGGCCGAGGAGCTGCGCATCTGCCGGTGGTGCAACTTCCGCGCGGTCTGCAAGCCGGAGCTGCCACCGTTCACGGCTGAGAACCCCCCTCTCCCCTCTGGGGAGAGGGCCGCAGTTCGAGCTGAGCCGCCGCCCCGCCGAGCCGCAGGCTCGGAGAGCGGCGAGGCGAGGGCTGAGTAGGTGAGGGGCCGAGGCATGAAGGCCCTCCTCGTGGATCTGGACGATACCCTGCTCGACTACTCGGGCGGCGTGGACGAGTGCTGGAGCGCGGCCTGCGAGACCGTCACCGGTCCCGCGGGAGTCGACACGGCGGCGCTCATCGACGCCGTGCGGAAGGCCCGGCGCTGGTTCTGGGACGATCCCGAGCGCCATAGGGCCGAGCGCGTGGACATGCCGGGCGCCTGGCGCAAGATCGTGGAGCACGGCCTCGAGCGGATGGGCGCCCCGAACGCGCCGCTCGCCGCCGCCGTCGCCGAAGACTTCGCCGTCCGCCGCTGGACCGTGATGCGCCTCTTCCCGGGCGTCGCCGAGGCGCTCGGGCGGCTTCGCGACGACGGCGTGGCCATGGCCCTCGTCACCAACGGCGATAAGAGCCAGCAGCGCCGGAAGATCGAGCGCTACGACCTTGCCCGCTACTTCGACGCCATCCTGATCGAAGGCGAGTTCGGCGCCGGCAAGCCCGAGGAGATCGTGTACCGCCATGTCCTCGAGCGCCTGGGAGTGCCCGCGCGCGAGGCGTGGATGGTGGGCGACAACATCGAGTGGGACGTGGCGGCGCCCCAACGGCTGGGGCTGCGCGGCGTCTGGGTCGACCGCGAGGGGATGGGGCTGGCGGCGGCCGGCGGCGTGCGCCCCCACCGCATCATTCGGGAGTTCCCGGAGCTGGCGGACCCGACCCACTCACCCTGACACCCCCTCACCCCGACCGTCTCCCCCAACTGGGGGAGAGGGAAGGATGCAGATCCCCTCTCCCTTGAGGGAGAGGGTCGAGGTTCGAGCTGAACACCGGCCGGGGCCGAAGGCCCAGGTCGGCGTGAGGCGAGGGCTGAAACGGGCGAGAGTGATTACTTGGGCTGGACGATGACGGTCCGCAGGACGCCGAGGTACTTCTGCGCGACGCGCTGGACGTCGGCGGGCGTGACCTTCTTGACATCGGCGGCGTAGCGGTCGAGGAACTCGTATCCCACGCCGGCGATCTCGTAGAAGGCCAGGTACCAGGCCTGCCGCGCGTTCGTCCGTCGGTCCATCGCCTGGCTGCCGAGGACGTAGGCGCGGGCGACGGCCACTTCCTCCGCCGAGGCCTGCTGGGTCCGGATGCGCTCGAGCTGCTCCGTGAGCGCGGGCGCGGCCTTGGGGACGTTCTCGGGCGCTGTCCCGAGGATGCTGATGAAGGCGCTCGTGTCCACGCGCGCGGGATACTGCGCCAGCGTCGTGTAGGCCAGCGCCTGCTGGTCGCGCAGCTCGGAGAAGAAGCGCGAGGCCATGCCGCCGCCCAGGAGAGCCGTGAGGACCTTGAGCGGCGGGTGATCCGGATGCGTGAGCGCCGGCGCGAGGGCCGCCATGAGAATCTGCGCCTGGGCGCCCGGGACCACGGCGGCCTCCCGCGTGGCCGCCATCGCGGGCGGCGCGGGCACGGCGGGGCTGGCGACGGTGCCGGCGGGCAGGGCGCCGAAGATCCGCTGGACCTGCGGGATCACCTCGGCGGTTTTGACGTCGCCGCTCACGGCCAGGACCATCTGTCCCGGCACGTAGTGGCGGCGGTAGTAGGCGAGGAGCGCGTCGCGGGTGAGCTTCTCGACGCTCTCGCGGCGGCCGAGAGGATCCCAGGCATACGGGTTGGAGCCGAAGAGCGCCGCGCGCATCCGGTCCGACGCGACGTCGAAGGGCTTGTCACCGCGGTTGCGGATCTGGCGACCGAGGAAGTCGCGCACCGCCTGTACGGTGCCGTCGGGCAGCGTCGGGCGCAGGGCGCAGTCGCCGATCAGCTCCAGCATCTGCTGCCAGTTGCGCGAGAGCGCCGTCGCGGTGATCTCCGAGTAGTCGGCATCCCCGTAGGCGTCGATGCTGCCGCCCATCCGGTCGGCGGCCTCGGCGATCTGCTCACCGTCCAGCTTTTCCGTGCCGCGCACCAGCATTTGCTGGAGAAGGTTGGAGATGCCCGCGATGTCGGGCGTCTCGGTGCGCGTGCCCATCTTGACCATCAGCGAGTAGGCGACGACGGGCGCCGCCGGATTCTCGCGCACCAGCACCGTAAGCCCGTTGGGCAGGCGCGTGCGCGTGACGCCGCCGCTCTGCGCGGAGGCGGCCACGGGAGCGAGAAGGGTCAGCGCGGCGGCGAGAGCGAGGACGCGGCGGGATCTACTCAGCTCTCGCAGTCCACTCAGCTCTCGGCTCGCGTCTCCGACGCTCACCTCGAACGGCCACGCTCTCGTGCCTACGGCAACTCGGCAGCGTCTCGGCTCGAAGATCATTTCGTTTTCCCCGGCACGAAGGCGATGCGTGCGTAGTCCGTCACCGGCAGGTACCTGCGCGCCGCGTCCCTGATCTGCTCGCGCGTGACGCCGCGGAGCCGCTCGACGTAGCGCAGCTCGTCGTCGAGCTTGCCGGTCAACTGGACCAGGCCGTAGGCCGAGGCGACGCCGTCCGTCGTCTCGTAGGCGAAGGCGTGCTCGGACTCGGCCTTGGTGACGGCGAGCTGGCGCTCCTCCTCGGTCGGGCCCTCCTTCTGAAGCCGCGCGATCTCGTCGAGGATGCGCTGCTCGACCTTCGCGACATCGCCCGCCTCGAGCTGCGCCTGCACGTAGACGATGCCCGAGAGCTGCATCGAGGAGTTGCTCATGTTGATGCCGGACACGATCCGCTCGCCGTCGCGGAGGTTCTTCTGCAGGCGCGCGCTCTCGCTGCCCCCCAGGATGGTCGCGACCAGATCGAGGGCGAAGCTGTCTGGATTGGACAGGCTGGGCGCCTGCCAGCCGAGCGCCAGGTGCGCCTGCTGCTCGGGCCGCTCCACCGTCTTCCGCACCATGCCCTTGATCGGGGCGAGCGGCGGGACAGGCGGCGGCGCGTAGCCCGTCTTGGGGCGCTTGCCGAAGATCTGGTCGACCATGGCGCGGACGGCCTTGGCCCCGACCGGCCCGACGACCACGAGGACCATGTTCTCGGGCGTGTAGTACTGGCTGTTGAAGTCCTTGAGCTTCGCCTGGTTCGCCGCGTTCATCGTCTCGGGCGTGCCCAGCACGGGGCGGCCGTAGGGGTGCCCGGAGAAGACCAGGCCGTAGAGCTGGCGGACGACGGCGCTCTTCGGGGTGTCCGTTTCGATGCCCGCCTCCTCGAAGATGACCTGGCGTTCCGCGTCGATCTCCTTCGGTTCGAAGGTCGAGCGGAACGCCATGTCGTCGAGGAGCCCGAGGGCGGTCCGGGTGCCGTCGCTCGGCACCAGGATCTGGAAGGACGTGTAATCGAACGACGTGAACGCGTTGCTGCGCCCGCCCTGGCCCTCCACGGTCCGGTCGATGTAGCCCGGGCCGAACTTGTCCGTGCCCTTGAAGAGCATGTGCTCCTGAAAGTGGGCGTAGCCGAGGCCGTCGGGCTTCTCGAAGCGGACCCCCGTCGCGACCCAGAGATAGACGGCGACGATGTCGGCGGCGCGATGGTCCTGGATGACGAGCGTGAGCCCGTTGGGCAGGACCTGGACGACGGGCGCGGCGGGTTCGGCGGCGGGCGCGGCCGTTTGGGCCCCGGTGGCGCATCCCGACACGAAGAGCGCGAGAGCCGCCACCACGCCGAGCCGCCGCCACGTGCCGATCATGCGGCGCAGTCTAGCATGCGGACGGGACTCCGAGTCCATACGACCTTGGTCGTAGCGCTCAGACCGGGATGCAGGCGCCGGAGACCGCGCCCGCGCTCGAAGAGGCGAGGTAGGCGATCACATCGGCGACCGCCTCCGTGCTGACCCATCCCGAGCGGTCGGCGTCGGGCATGGCGTGGCGATTCGCAGGCGTATCCATGGTGCTCGGCAGCACCGCGTTGACCGCGATGCCGTGCGGCCGCTCCTCCTGCGCCAGCGCCTGAGTGAGCGCGATCACGGCGCTCTTGCCGACGGTGTAGGCGATGAAGCCGCCGGCCGGCGGCACCACGGCGCGCGAGGACACGTTGACGATGCGGCCGCGGCGCGCGGCCCGCATGGCGGGCAGGACGGCGCGGCAGGCGATGACGGCCGAGGTCAGGTTGAGGTCGATCATGCGGCGCCACTCGGCGAGCGAGGTCGAGGCGAGATCGCCGCCCGCGAAGCCGCCCACCGTGTTGACCAGCACGTCGAGCCCCTTGTGGCGGGCGAGGACGTCGGTGACGAACGCGGCGAGCGCGCCCTGGTTGGTCACGACATCCACCCGGGCGCCGTACAGGCGGCCGAGCTGTCCCTTCTCCACGCGCCCCTGGAGACCCGCCCACTCCTCCGGCACCAGCCACGGCACCGCGACCGAGGCGCCGTCCTGGAGGAAGCGGAGCACCACGGACTGCCCGAGGGCTCCCGTGCCGCCGGTGACGATGGCGACGAGTCCGGTCACGCGCGCGTGCCCGCCAGTGTGTCCATCCGCGCCGCGAGGTCGAAGTCGAGCGCGCTGATGCCGCCCGCGTCGTGGGTCGTGAGATCCACGGTCACGCGGTTCCAGACGTTCGACCACTCGGGGTGATGGCCCATCGTCTCCGCCACGAGAGCGACGGCGCTCATGAAGCCCCACGCCTCGACGAAGTCACCGAACACGAAGGCCTTGTGGAGCTTGCCCGCCGCGAGCGTCCAGCCCGGCAGGGCCGCGAGGCGCGCGGCGACTTCGGTGTCCGTGAGCTTGGTCGGGGCGGCCATGCGGCCTGCTCTCAGCCGGCCGCCGGGGCGCCCATGATCGCCGAGCGCTGGATGTCCTCGTACCGGACCGTGGCGACATCGAAGGCCTCGATGTTGCCGACGAGCTTCTTGAAGGTCTGGTCGAAGGACGGCAGGGTCTTGCGCTCGCGCGTGAGCGGCGTGGTCCGCGCAAGGACGAAGTTCTTGACGTACGGGTGGTTGATCCCGCGCTTCTTGATCTTGGCGACCACGTCCGCCAGCGCCTCGTCGGCCCCGCGGACCAGCTCCGCGCGCTCCTCCCGCTCCTCGAGCGTTTTCGGGAAGCGCCCCTTGAGGAACTTGTCCACGCGGCGCAGGATCGGCGCGAAGGCGCCACCCGCGAAGCGCTTGTTCTTCTCGTAGAGGAGCCCCAGCGTGATGAAGTGCGGCGACTCGAACTGGAAGGCGTAGTCTTCCTCGCCGCTCGACGGCTCGTCGACCACCAGGCCCCGGTACATGCGGATCACCTCGAGCGACTTCTCCTTGAGGTTGTGGGCCTTCTCGGTGTTGAGCGCGAGGATCTGGAACGCGACCTCGTGCTCGGGCACGAGGATGGCGGGCACCATCTTCGCCTTGAGCTTCTCGAGGACGGCGCGGCGGTGGTTGCCGTTGGGCGTCCAGTAGAGGCCGGGCTTGGGCGACATGACGACGATCGGGTCGACGAAGCGGTCGATCTTCTTGACCACGTCCTGGAGGCGCTTGACGTGGGTGGGGGAGAGGTCGCGCTGGTAGGGCGTCGGCTCGACCTTCACCATCGGCAGCAGGCAGAAGATCTGCCAGTGGTCGCCGACGGGCTCGCGGTAGATCGCGAGCGCGTGCCCGCCGTCCTTCTCCACCTGCTCCGCCAGCGCCGCGACCGCCTTCGGCGGATCACCGTCCGGATACACCGCCCACGTTGTCATGGCGCCGATTATCGGACTTGGGGTCAGGTCTTGCAATCCAACATTTGACCGCGTGGCCGAGGCTCGGAAATGTCGTAATTCAAGACCTGACCCCAACCGAGCGCCGGCGGATGGCCTCGCGGATGGAGCCGTAGATGCCCGACGGCAGGAAGATGATGGAGATGATGAGCAGCAGCCCGTAGATCGTCTCAGCCATGCCCAGGAACTTGAGCCCGAAGGCGATGCGCAGCCCCTCGGACAGGGCCGTTGTCAGCGCGGTTCCCACCAGCGGGCCCATCAGCGAGTACATGCCGCCCAGCACGACGGCGAACACGATCTTCAGCGACACGCCGATACCCGAGAGCGTGTCCGGGTTGACGTAGGAGATGTACTGGGCATAGAGGACCCCGCCCAGCGCGGTGAGCGCGGCCGAGACCACCGTGATGCCGAGCTTGAAGCGCGTCACGTGGATGCCCACCGAGGCCGCCGCCGTCTCGTCCTCGCCGATGGCCTCGAGCGCGGAGCGCGCCATGCTCCGGTCCACGCGGTCCCAGACCCAGAGGCCGGCCAGAAACATGCCCAGCGAGGCGTAGTAGAACACGCGCTTGTCGGCGAACTGGAGCGTCCACAGTCCGGACGCGGTGCCCGAGGTCTTGAGGCTCGCGCCGAGCGAGCCGCCCGTCCAGTCGCGCTCGGCGATGACGAGGAGGCGGATGACCTCGCCCACCGCGAGCGTGACCAGCGCGAAGTAGTGGCCGATGACGCGGAAGCGGAAGCACGGGATGCCGAGCACCAGGGCGAGCGCGACCGCCGCAGCGACCGCGAACAGGGCGCCGATCCAGGGCGTGAGCGAGTAGAAGTTCCAGAGGAGCGTGGTCGTGTACGCGCCCACGCCGAGAAACGCGCCGTGGCCGAGGGAGACCAGGCCGAAGCGGCCCATGAGGGACCAGGCCTGGCCGATGAAGGACCAGATGAAGATCTGGATGACCACGTGGAGCACGTACTGCTGCACGCCGCCCATGGGGACGAAGGGGGCGACGACCAAGACCCCGAGCACCGCGCCTGCAAAGAGGCGGCCGCGGCTCATTCGCGCTTTGCCATGATGCCGCCCGGGCGGACGAACATCATCACGATGAAGATGACAAAGGCGATGACGTACCCCATCTCGGTCGAGATGACCACGCCGCCGATGGCGATGATCTCGCTCATGATGAACGAGGCAATGAAGGCGCCGACCATGTTCCCCAACCCGCCCAGCACGCAGATCATGAAGGTGAGCGGCCCGAACTGCCCGCCGAAGAAGGGGTGCACGGAGTACTGGAAGATGAGCAGCGCCCCGGCCAGTCCCGCCATGAGCCCACCCACGGCCGAGGTGACGATGTAGATGCGCTGGGGACTGGCGCCCATCAGCGACATGGCGTCGCGGTCCTGGGACACCGCGCGGATGGCTGTGCCGATGTAGGTGCGGGTCAGGAAGAAGTAGAGCGCGATCACGGCGAGGATGGAGATGACGAAGGGGATGATCCGCGTGGCGGGCAGGAAGATCCCGGCGATCTCGTAGCTCGGCAGGCTCAGGCGCACGGTCTTGTGGTCCGTCGTCCACAGGAAGGTGGCGGCCGACTGGAGGAAGAAGAGGAGCCCGCCCGTCGCCAGTAGTTGATTGATGGGGGCGCTAGTCAGGATAGGAGAGATGATGAGAAGGTGCACGCCGACGCCGAGGAGCGTCCCGGCGGCGAGCGAGACCAGACCCGCCGCCCAGATGGGCCAGCCGAACGCGACGTTGAAGAAGTAGATGGCGTACATGCACACCATGACCAGGTCCACGTAGGCGATCCAGACGATGTCGAGCACTCCGAAGATCAGGTTGAGGCCCAGGGCGAGCAGCGCGAGCACGCCTCCCAGCAGGATGCCGTTGATCGCCGCCTCGACGAGGAAGATCGGGTCCATGGGTCGCTAGACTCCCATGTACGCCTTGCGGACGAAGTCCTGCTCGGCGAGCTCCGCGGCCCGGCCTTCCATCTTGATCCGCCCGACTTCCAGCAGGTACGCGCGGTCCACCAGCTTGAGCACCTGGCGCACGTTCTGCTCGACGACGAGGATGGTGTAGCCCTCCTCGCGCACGCGCCGGATCAGGTCGAAGACGCGCAGCACCATCACGGGCGCCAGGCCCAGCGACGGCTCGTCCAGGAGGATGATCTTCGGCTGCGACATGAGCGCCCGGCCGATGGCCAGCATCTGCTGCTCGCCGCCCGACATGCTGCCGGCCCGCTGCTTCTGGCGCTCGGCGAGCACCGGGAAGAGGGTGTACACGCGCTCAAGGCTCTCGCGGTACCGGGCCCGTGCCGCGGGCAGGAAGGCGCCCATCTTGAGGTTGTCCGCCACGGTGAGGCCGGGGAAGAGGCGGCGCCCCTCGGGCACGTGCGCGATGCCGTGCGCCACGATGTCGTAGGCCGGGTGGCCCGCCAGCTCGGCGCCCTCGAAGGCGATGCGGCCCGAGCGCGGGGCGATCAGGCCGGAGATCACGCGAAGGAGCGTGGTCTTGCCTGCCCCGTTGGGGCCGACGACCGCCACCGCCTCGCCCTCGGCCACGCGCAGGCTCACGTCCCAGAGCGCCGTGAAATGGCTGTAGCCCGCCGTGATGCCGGAGAGCTCGAGCATGCTCACGCGAGGACCACCTTTTCGCCGAGGTACGCTTCGATGACCTGCGGGTGCTCGGCGATCTCGAGAGGCGGTCCCTCGGCGATCTTCTCGCCGTGGTCCAGCACCACGATGCGGTCCACCACGCGCATCAGGGTCCCCATGATGTGCTCGACCCAGACGATGGTGATCCCGAGGTCGCGGCGGATGCGCTTGAGCATCTCGGCCGCGTCGTGCATCTCCGACGGGTCGAGCCCGCCGAGGCTCTCGTCGGCCAGGAGCACGCTGGGGCCCGTGGCGAGCGCCCGCGCCAGCTCGAGCTTCTTCAACCCGCCGGCGCCCAGCAGCGTGGTGGCGGCTAGAGGGTCGGTGGGGAGGCCGACCAGCTCCAGCATCTCGCGCGCCCGCTGGCGCGCCTGGGCCTCGGTGTTCGGCTGGTTGGTGCCGTAGTGGGCGGCGACGGCCACGTTGTCGAGGATGGAGAGCTTGCGGAACGGGCGCGGGATCTGGAAGGTGCGGGCGATGCCCCGGTGGCAGATCCTGTCGGGCGTGAGGCCGCCGATCTCGTCGCCGCGGAATCGGATGGCGCCCGCCGTCGGCGGCAGCGCGCCCGACACGCAGTTGAAGAGCGTGGTCTTGCCGGAGCCGTTGGGACCGATCAGCCCGAGGATCTCGCCCTCGTGCACCTCGAAGGACACCTGGTTGAGCGCGGTGAACCCCCCGAAGCGCTTGGTGACCTTGGTGACGGTCAGCATGAGGCGGGCAGCGTGCGGGCCGGGGGGTGGTGCTCTACCCCCCGGCCCGCGAGGAGGCTCAGGTCAGCGAACCGCAAGCGGCGAGGACGCCGGCAGCGGCAGGAGGGGCTGGGCGGTCGCCACGGTCTTGGGGAACACCAGCTCGAACTTGCTCTCGATGATCTCGAACACCGCTGGGAAGGCGCGCTGGTTCTGCCCCGCGAAGCGGTGGCCCGGCGGGTTGAACTTCACCCCGTAGCCCTGCATGGTGCCGCCCTCCGGGATGTCGGTGTCCCGGGCCGCCTTGGCCAGCGCCTCCGGTCCGAAGCCGCCGTACTTGGTGATCGCGCGCGGCACCACATCGTTGAGCAGGATCCACATGTTGTTGAAGCCCATGGAGACGTGAGGCGCGATGGCGCGATCCGCCACGTCCTTGTCGTACAGCGCCTTGTAGCGCTTGACCATCTCGGCCGTCAGGTCGCCCACGCCCGGCTTGAGCTTCTTGGGATCGAGGAGCTGGGAGGCGATGGGGTCGAGGGTGTGGAAGCCCTCGATCTCCTTGGCGCCGTAGGCCTCCTTCAGCTTGTCGATCTGGCTGTGGCCGGCGCCGTGGCCGATATACGCCCGCAGGCGGAGCCCCTGCTCCGTGGCCTGGCGGAGGAAGAGCGCGATGTCGGGGTTGTAGCCCGTGTGGAAGAGCACGTCGGGCCGGACCGACCGGAGCTTGGTCACCAGCGACGACAGGTCGGGCGCGCTGATCGAGTAGCCTTCCTTGAGGACCACGTTGAGCCCCAGCTCCTTGGCCTTGAGCTCGTTGCCGAGGGCCACGTCGGTGCCGTAGGCGCCGTCCTCGTGGATGATGGCCAGCCGCAGCTCCTTGGCCGGCTTCTTGAACTTCTCCTGCGAGTACTCGTTGATGTACTGGACGGAAAGCGCGCCGAACTGGTCACCGGTGGGCTGCGGGCGGAAGGTGTACTGCAGATTGCGCCCGTCGAAGACCTTGGACGAGATCGCCGTGGTGATCCAGAGGAACTTCTTCTGCTTGTCAACGCGCTCCGCGATGGGGACGGCGTGCGCGCTCGAGTAGATGCCGGCCAGGATGTCCACCTTCTCGACGCTCAGCAGGCGCTCGGCCTCGTTGATGGCGACCTCGGTCTTGGACTGACCGTCACCGTCCACCTGGACGATCTTGTACTTGCCCGCCACGCCGCCCCGCTCGTTGATCAGGTCGATCATCATTTTCGCGCCGCGCCAGCAGTTGAGCGAGCCGCCGGCTGCAAAGGGGCCCGTGTGGTCGTAGAGCAGGCCGATCTTGATGGTCTGGGCCTGGGCGTCGGCCAGGTCGCGTGGGGCCAATCCGCCGCCGACACCGGCGATCAGCAGCAGAACGAGGACGATACGGAAGACCTTCATACTCGTGCCTCCTTTGGCTGTGAACATGCGAGCGGGCGCTCCGAGGCCGTCCCGAAAAAAGTGCCCAACCCTAGCACGCCCGCAAGGGTGAATCAACCGGCGCGGCGCTCGGCCAGGACGAGCCACTCGAGCCCGCGGCGGCGCTCGGGCGAGGCAGGGGGAGACCCCGCTTCGACGATGTCGAAGAAGGGTCCGAGGGCGGCCTCGATGCCCGGCCGGGAGACCGGGAAGGGTGGGCCGTCCGTACCGTCCTTTAAAGGGTAGAAGCAGGCGAGGAGCGTGCCCCCCGGCTTGAGGATGTCGTGAAGCGTGCGCGCGTACTCCGTCCGGCGGTCGGGGTCGATGGCGCAGAAGCAGGTGTACTCCCAAACCGCGTCGAAGAGACCGCCGTGGTCGGACGCCAGCGTGAAGACGTCGCGCCGCTCGAAAGCGGCCGCGAGCTGCTCGCGCGAAGCCAGCTGCCGCGCTTCCGTCACTGCGGCCTCGGCGAAGTCGAAGCCCGTGACGGCAAAGCCGTGCCGCGCGAGCAGCCTCGCGTCATGACCCCGTCCGCACCCGGGAACGGCGACGCGCGCGCCGGGTGTGAACGGGCGGCCCGAGGCGAGGCAGGCCTGGAGCGAGGGAGCGGCTTCACCGAGCTCCCAGCCGTCCTGCCGCTCGGCGTAGAGCCCTTCCCAGTAGGCGGCCTCGCTTACCCGGCTGCGAGGCTCTTCCATTCGAGACCCTCGAAATCGGCGATGGTCCGCTCGGCCCCGGCCTCCCGCAGCTCCATCTCGCTGTGGGCGGTGGTGACGCCGACCGCGCGCATGCCCGCGCGCCGCGCCGCCTCGACGCCGACCAACGAGTCCTCGAAGACGATGCAGGCGTCGGGCGGGACCCTGAGCCGCGCGGCCGCCAGCTCGTAGACCTCCGGATCGGGCTTTCCCAGCGTCACGTCGTCGGCCGTCACGATGACGTCGAAGTGGCGGCGGAGCCCCACCCCCACGAGCAGCCGATCCAGGTCGAAGCGCGAGGCCGAGGTGCCGACCGCGCGCGGAACGCCGAGCCGCGAGAGCGCCGCGACGAAATCCCGGACGCCGGGCACCGAGACGACACCGCCGCGCGAAAAGTCCACGTAGAGGTCGCGCTTACGCCGCGCGAGACGCCGGGCCTCGTGCTCCGGGACGCGGCGGCCGAGGAGCAGCGGCACCGCCTCCTCGCTCGGGCGGCCGATGGTGAGGCGCCAGTACTCCGGGTGCGCCGGCTCCTCGCCGAGCTCGGCGAGGAGCGCCTGCCACGCGGCGCGGTGGTGGACGCCCGAGTCGATCAGGACGCCGTCCATATCGAAGATAGCGGCCTCAGTCATCTGCGCGGATGACATCACTTGAGCCGGTACAGCGGCGCGAGCAGTTGGAACGTCTCGCGCGCGGCGCGGACGTAGTCGCGGGGCTTCCACCCTGCGGCCTCCTGGGCCGGCACCGCGCGCCCCAGCACCACCTGGCCGTCGCGCGTGCGCGTGAGCTCGTCGCCCAGCCTCGCGACGTGCTCGGGCGGCAGGTCGGCCAGAACGGCCGCCGGCGCCTCGTCGTGCTCGTTCTTGAACCAGGCGAGCCCCTTGGCGCGCCTCAGGACGGGCGCGAGCTTGGGCCCCTGGCGCTTCCATGCCGACGCCCAGCGCTTCTTGCCGGCGTGCTCGGGGCCCGCTTCGAAGAGGAACCGCACGGCGCCGCGCGAGACCGCCACCTTGAAGTGGCAGTGCTTCTTGTAGCCGCGCTTGTCGAGCGCAAAGGCGACCCACGTGTCATTTGGAGGATTGACGGTCCGGCGCGCGTGTCTGGCCACGTGGGCGAAGGCCGCGTCACCGGCGATGCGCGCGACGTCGGGCAGCAGGTCACGGCCGATCGCCTCGAGCTTGGGGCGGATGCGCGACTTGATGGCCTCCATGCGCGGCTTGAAGCCCTCGATGTCGAACACCTTGAAGTCGGCCGGGGTGAAGCCTGGGAACGCCATGCCGGGGCCTCCTCAGCGGTACGTCGTGTCCGGATCCAGCGGGAAGATCGGCCGCCGGATCCGCTTGAAGTCGAAGCGCGAGAGGTTGGAGGAGGACAGCCCCGGGGCGTCCACCTCGATGATCTCGCTGGCGATGGGCTCGAAGGCGGCCCGGTAGTGGATCGTGGACTTGACGACGAGGATCTTGTGATCGAGCGGGTCGATCCCGACGAGGCGGATCATCTCGGGGTCGAGGGTCTGCCAGCGGTACGAGATCAGGATGACCTTGACGTCGTTGACGTCGAGGACCGCCGTCGTGCCGAGCCGGCCGGGCAGCCCTCGCGCCATGGGCCCCTTATGGACGAAACGGCCATCGGAGAGCGTACGGACCATGCCCGTCACGCGGAGGGGCGCGCCGTGCCTGTCGTCCACCTTGCCTCCAACGTCGAGCGTCACCGAGGCGCCGGCGCCCACCTTGACGCACAGGGCGACGGCCGTAGGGTCCCAAATGCAGGCGACGACCGCCGAGCGGGCGCCGACCCGCACCAGCTCTCGCAGGATTTCCGTGCCGTCGCCGGCGGCGCCCCCGCCGGTGTTGTCGGCCATGTCGGCCAGCACGATCGGCTTGCCGGGGGCGGCGAGCGCCTTGGCGACGGCCTCGCGCACGGGCAGCGCCGCGTGGATGAACTCGTGCCGGTGTGTCCACGCCGTATCCGCGAGCCGGTCAGCCAGCTGGTCGGCCAGGCCCTGGTCGTCGTCGGTGAGGACGTAGACGCCGAAGCCCGCGTCCGGGATGTCGGCGTGCGGGAACCCGGCGAAGATGGAGATCGAGATGACCTTCGGGTCCTTCTCCATCTCGGCCGCCAAGTCATAGAGGCGCCGCATCGGCCCGCGCGCCGTCCCCTGGTTGCCGAGCGGCGGCAGGAGCGGCGGCTTGCGGAGCGCGGCCGTGGGCTTCAGACGCTTGCCGATGATGTCGATCAGTTGTTCGGTCGCCTCGACCCCGCGCTCGGCCATGTCCACGTGCGGGTAGGTCTTGTAACCGTTGAGCAGGTCGGCGCCGCGCACCATGCTCTCCGACAGGTTGCCGTGGAAATCGAGGGTGACGGCGATCGGCACGGCGGGACCGACGGCAGCGCGGACGGCCTCGATGAGGTCGCCCTCGCCGTCATCCAGCCCCTCCGGCACCATGGCGCCGTGGAGATCGAGCAGGACGCCGTCCACCTTCCCGGCCGCCTTGAGGTCACGGAGCATCCGCTCTTTGACGTGCCCGTAGATGTCCTTCGTGACGAGCCCGGCCGGCGAAGCGGCCGCGGCGACCGACGGGACGAGCGTCGCCCCGCGGCGGGCGGCCGCGTCGATCATGCCGCCGATGCAGGTGCCCGTGTCGCGGAACGCCTCCAGGATCTCGCCGCCGTAGTGGAGATTGCGCGCCTCGAACTGGGCGCGGCCGGTCGGGAGGTTGCTGAAGGTGTTCGTCTCGTGGGACATCATCGCCAAGAACAATCTCACCGGGCTCTCCTGTACAATGTCTGCCTCTGGCGTCGCAACCTATCCGACAAGGAGCGTGTCATGGCCGACAGCGAGCACTTCCACAACCTCAAGCGGGGCGGCATCCCGCGCCAGCTGGCCGAAGGACTCTCGGCGCGCGTCTTTCCCGGCGAGCACCTGATGCTCTCCGTGGTCGAGATCGCGCCGGGCTCCGTCTCCCCCGTGCACGCGCACCCCAACGAGCAGTGGGGCGTCTGCCTCGAGGGCGAGTGGGTCCGCGTCCAGGACGGCGTCGAGCATCACGTCAAGGCCGGCGACTTCTGGCAGACGCCCCCGAACGTGCCGCACGGCGGGCGCGCGCTGCCGGACAAACGGGCCGTGGTGCTCGACATCTTTTCACCGCCTCGCGAAGAGTACAAGAAGGCAGGGTCTGGGTACAAGTGAGCATACGCGCCCGCGATCCGGCGCGTTTGACAACTTCCCCGGGCGGCCACCATAATCGGGCGCTCGCTATGATGTCATCCTCTATCTACCTCGTCACCGGCGGAGCAGGCTTCATCGGCTCGCATGTCGTCGAGCGCCTGCTCGCGCAGGGGCACCGCGTCCGCGTGCTCGACAACTTCTCGACGGGCAGCCGGGCCAACCTCGCCTTCGCGAAGGGGAACAGGCGGCTCCAGATCATCCGCGGGGACCTCAAGAGTCTCGCGACCGTCGAGCGGGCCGTGCGCGGCGTGACGGCGGTCTTCCACCAGGCGGCGATGCGCTCGGTGCCGCGCTCCGTCGCCGACCCGCTCGGCGCCAACGCCTCGAACGTCACCGGGACGCTCCACGTCCTCGTCGCCGCGGCGCGCCAGAAGAAGAAGCCGCGCGTGGTGTACGCGTCCTCGTCCTCCGTGTATGGCGAGAGGCCCGATCTCCCCAAGCGGGAGGACCAGGCGACCGCGCCCATCTCGCCGTACGCCGCGTCCAAGGTCGCGGGTGAGCTCTATGCGTCCGTCTGGAGCCGGCTCTTCGGGGTCGAGACGGTGGGCCTGCGCTACTTCAACGTCTTCGGCCCGCGGCAGGACCCCGAGAGCGAATACGCGGCCGTCATCCCGCGCTTCATCCTCTGGGGCAGGCAGGGCAAGCCGCTCCAGGTCCACGGGGACGGGACGCAGTCGCGCGACTTCACGTACATCGACAACGTGGTCTCGGCCAACCTCCTGGCGGCCGCGGCGCCGGCGGCGGCGGTCTCGGGCAAGTCCTACAACGTCGGCTGCGGCAGCCGGACGAGCCTGCTCGAGATCATCGCCTCGATAGCACGTCTCCTCGGGCGCCCGCTGACGACGACGCACCAGCCGACGCGGGTCGGCGACGTGCCGCACACGCTGGCCGACATCAGCGCGGCCAAGCGCGACATGGGCTACGAGCCCCTCGTGGATTTCGGCGAGGGGCTCAGGCGGACGGTGGACTACTTCACGGAGGGGACACGATGACAATGCTGCGCGGCCTCGCATTGGCCCTGCTGGCGCTCCTGCTCTCGGCGGTGCCGACGGCGGCCCAGGGCGCCCTGACGGTGCAGGTGTCGACCGAGCCGCCCGGGCTGGACCTCACGACCAACCCGTCCTCGGCGATCGCCGGCGTCGTGTTCTACAACGTCCAGGAAGGGCTGGTGAAGGTGGACCGGCACGGCAAGCTCGTGCCCTGGCTCGCCGAGCGCTGGTACACGACCGACAGCAAGAACTACACGTTCTTCCTCCGCAAGGGAGTCCGTTTCCACAACGGCCGCGAGATGAAGGCCGCCGACGTCAAGTTCGCGCTGGACCGCGCGGTCAACCCTGAGACCAAGCACCCCTACCGCGTCCAGTACGAGAACATCCAGGACGTCATCGTCAAGGACGACTACACGATCAGCGTGACGCTCAAGCGGGCCGAGGCGAACTTCCTCTGGACCGTGGCGCGGCAGGGATCGGTCATCTACCCGAGAGAAGCGGTGGACAGTCTCAAGGCCCAGCCGGTCGGCACGGGCCCCTTCACGGTCGCCGACTGGGTGCGCGGCGACCGCATCGTGCTCGTGAAGAACAAGGACTACTGGCAGAAGGGGCTGCCGCGCCTCGACAAGGTGACGTACCGCTTCATCCCCGACCCCAACTCGGCGCTCGCGGCGCTCAAGTCGGGCGACATCGACGTCTCGGCCTTCGGCCTGGGCCCGGAGAACGTGGACGCGCTCAAGAAGGACGGGCGCTTCCAGGTCATCCTGGGCGACATGACCAACGACGTCACGCTCAGCATGAACAACTCCAAGAAGCCCTACTCCGACAAGCGCGTCAGGCTCGCCGTCACCCACGCGATCAACAAGGAGGAGGTGCTCAAGGGGGCCATGTTCGGGTACGGCAAGATCCTCGGCTCCAACGTGGACCCGCTGAACCCGTACTA
The DNA here is from genome assembly GCA_030647435.1 of Candidatus Rokuibacteriota bacterium. Taxonomy (NCBI): domain Bacteria; phylum Candidatus Rokuibacteriota; species Candidatus Rokuibacteriota bacterium. The sequence goes on along the minus strand of JAUSJX010000097.1, from coordinate 25,510 downwards.
CGTGGACGTCTCCAAGCGGGTGTCGTACGACCCGGCCAAGGCCAAGAAGCTCCTCGTCGAGGCGGGCTACCCGAACGGCTTCGAGGCCACCTTCAAGGTCGCGTCGCAGTATTACTACACGGTGCGGAGCGCCGAGGTCGTCGTCAACCAGCTCGCCAAGGTCGGGATCCGGGCCAAGATCCAGCAGATCGAGTGGGGCCAGTGGCTCGCCCAGGTCTTCTGTCTCAAGCCCTGCGAGAACCCCGACTACGACATGTCGATCATCGGCCACGCGGAGGCCTGGGACATCGGGAACTTCGCCAACCCGAAGTACTACTTCCGCTGGGACAACGCCGACTTCCAGGCGCTGTTCAAGGAGTCCGAGGTGACGGTAGACGACAAGAAGCGGCGGGAGCTGTACGTCATGATGCAGCAGATGCTGGCCGACGAGGCGCCGGCCGTATGGCTGTACATGCACCCGCGCCTGGTCGTGACCAAGAAGGGCGTCACGGGCATCTGGAAGGACCTGCCGGTTCCGTCCCTCGACCTCTCCGAGGTCGGCTGGCAGAAGTAAGAGGAGCGGGTTGCGCCGCTACGTCCTGAGGAGGGTGGCCGCGATGCTGCTCACCCTCCTCTTCGTGTCGCTGCTGGTCTTCATGGTCGTGCGCGTGCTGCCGGGCGACCCCGCGCTGATCATGCTGGGCATCGAGGCCAGCCCGGACGCCGTCGCAAAGCTTCGCGAGGGCCTCGGCCTCAACCGGCCCGTGCCGGTCCAGTACGCGGAGTGGGCGGGCCGGGCCGTTCTGGGCGACCTCGGCCGCTCGATCCAGTACGACGTCCCCGTGGCCGGACTCATCGTGTCGCGCCTCTCGGTGACGCTGCCGCTCACCCTGATGGCGGCGGCGCTCATGGTCGCGGCCGCCATTCCCCTCGGCGTCTTCGCCGCCACGCGCCATCGCCGCTGGGGTGACTACGCCGCGATGACGCTCTCCCAGCTCGGCATCGCCGTGCCGGGCTTCTGGGCGGGGCTCCTGCTGATCCTGCTCTTCTCGGTGAAGCTCGGCTGGTTCCACGCAGGCGGCTTCGACGGCTGGGGACAGGGCGTGGGCCACGCGCTCAAGTCGCTCCTCCTGCCGGCCGTGGCGCTCGGGCTTTTCCAGTTCGCCGTCCTCGCCCGCACCACCCGGTCCGCGCTCTTGGAGGTGCTCCGCGAGGAGTACGTCAAGACGGCGCGCGCCAAGGGCGTCGCCGAGGGCGCCGTGATCTTCCGCCACGCGCTCAAGAACGCCATGATCCCCATCCTGACCGTGGCCGGCGTGCAGCTGGGCCAGCTCATGGCGGGCAGCATCATCCTGGAGTCCGTGTTCTATCTGCCGGGGCTGGGCCGGCTGGCCCTGGGCGCCATCAGCGCGCGCGACCTGCCGGTGGTCCAAGGCGTCGTCCTCTTCGTCGCCTCGGCAATCGTCGTGATCAACGCCACGGTTGACCTGCTGTACGGGGTCCTGGACCCCCGCATTCGCTATGAATGAAGCCCCTCAGCCTGACCCTCTCCCCACAGGGGAGAGGGGATCGGAGAGGCTCCCTCTCCCTGGAAGCGAGAGGGCAGGGGTGAGGGTCCGTCGCCCGTGGCGGCGCGCGCTGAGGCACGTGACGTTCACGATGGGCCTTTCCATCACGGCGCTGCTGCTGCTCACGGCGGCGCTGAGCCTGGGCTACACGCCGCGCGACCCGCTCGAGATGTCCATGGAGGCGCGGCTCCAGGGCCCTTCGGAGGCGCATCCGCTCGGCACGGACCAGTTCGGCCGCGACCTCCTCTCGCGGATCATGGTGGGAGCGGTCACGGCCATCCTGGTGGGCGTCATCGCCGTCGGCATCGGCGTGGGGCTGGGCGCATTCCTGGGTATGCTCTCCGGCTACTTCGGCGGCTGGCTCGACGAGGTCTTCATGCGGCTCATGGACGCGGTCCAGGGCTTCCCCGCCATCCTGTCGGCCCTGCTCATCGCGGCCGTGTTCAAGCCGGGGCTCGCCATCACCATGGTCGCCATCGGTGTCAGCTTCCTGCCCATCTTCGCGCGATTGACGCGCGCCGCCTTCCTCGAGCTGAGAGACCGGGAGTTCGTCCTTGCCGCCCGCGCGCTGGGGGCGGGAGATGCCGCCGTCATCGGGCGCCACATCCTGCCGAACACGCTCGCTCCGCTGATCGTCCAGGCGTCCATCAGCTTCCCGGTCGCCATCCTGGCCGAAGCGGCGCTGTCCTATCTCGGACTCGGCACCCAGCCGCCGAACCCTTCGTGGGGGCTCATGCTCAGGGAGGCGCAGGCCTTCCTCGGCATGTCCCCCTGGTTCGCCGTGTTTCCGGGTACCGCAATAGCCTTGACTGTGCTAGGGTTGAACTTGCTTGGCGACGGGCTCAGGGATCTCCTCGATCCAAAGATGATGAGCTAGCGCAGGCTCTTGACCTCATTGCAAAAGGAGCCCCTTCGTGCTGAAAGCGATGCTGGCAGTAGCTCTAACGGTGGTCGTGACCCAGGCCGCCGTGCTCGCGACGTCGATCTACCTCCACCGGGGTCTGGCGCATCGCGCGCTGACCCTGCACCCGATCGCTGACTTCTTCTTCCGGATCATCCTGTGGATCACCACCGGCCAGGATCGTCGCCAGTGGGTCGCCGTCCACCGCAAGCACCACGCCTTCACCGACACGGAGAAGGACCCGCACAGCCCGCTCGTCCACGGCTTCTGGAAGATCCAGCTCGGCAACGTCTACTATTACATCCGCGAGGCGCGGAACGCGGAGACGCTGGCGCGCTGGGCGAAGGACATCCGCGAGGACTGGTGGGACCGCCGGATCTTCTCCAAGGGAACGCTTGGCGGCATCCTCGGACTGATCCTGGCGATGCTGGTCCTCGGTCCCGCGTGGGGCATCTTCGTGGTCGCCGCCCACCTCGTCCTCTACGTCTTCGTGCTGGCGCCCTCGATCAACGGGCTCGGTCACTGGTGGGGGCGGAGGAACTTCCTGGGCAACTCCGCCACCAATATCCGGCTGCTCGCCTGGCTCACCGGCGGCGAGAGCCTGCACAACAACCACCACGCCTACCCATCGAGCCCGAAGTTCAGCGTGCGGCGCTTGGAGTTCGATCCTTCGTGGGTGGTGATCAAGGTGCTGGCGGCCGTGCGGCTCGTCACCCTCGTGGGCGACAAGGTCAAGCTGACCTCATAGGCCGCTGTCGCCGCTCTGAGGTTCAAGAAGCCCCGGCATTGCCGGGGCTTCTTACTTTTCGCCGATCTCGATGTGTCCCCGCAGGATGCGCACAGGGGCGAGCGTCACCGGAATCGGCAGGCGCCTGAGCGCCGGGGTCGGGTCGAAGTGCCGCATGATCCAGTCCACGAGAAACCCGGGCATACGAATGCCCCCGATGCTGACCCGCTCCACGATCAGGGTGAAGGGCCGGTCCCGGTCGGCGGGGCCGAAGCGGATGCGCGCCTGGAGCGCCGGGCCAAGACCTGCTACCAGCACCTCCGCCGTCCCGTCGCGGAGCGCAATGGTCATGCCCCGGCCCACCGGCTGCCCGCGCAGGAACATGTCCAGATCTTGTTCCGTCACCGTGAGCCGGCTCACGCGTAGACCCTCGATATCCAGGATCTCGAGCCGGTCCTCTCCCATGAGGCGCTGTGGATTGAGGAGGAGGCCGTCGACTTCGAGCCTGACATCGCGCACACGCAGGGGTGCGCGGCGGGGCCGGTTGAACTCACCAATCAATACCGAGTCGGCCGTGAGCACCGCGCGCTTCACGCTGCCGCGCAGGATCTCCCGTTCCCCGTAGTCGAGGGCGAGCCGAAGGCCCAAGGCCTCGCGCAGGTTCTCGGCAAGCAGGCGCTCCGGATCGCGCGTGAGACGGGCGGCCACGACGGTCGGCGTCGCTCCTGCCAGCGGTGGGATGCGTCGGGCGCGCAGGATCCCGGTGCTGCCATCGGGCAGGGGGTACTCACCCACCACGGGGAAGGCCGAGACCCAGTAGGGATCGCCGCCGGCGAAGGCACGGGTCAGTCGCTCGGGCCGGGCTGCCGCATAGGCCGGCCCCTGGTCTCGGCTCTTGAGGACGACGAAGTCCACTCCGAGCGGGGCGTCGCTCCATGCCCGTGTCATCCGGTAGGGCAGGCCGCGGCGGACGACTTCGTAGCGAAAGTTGGACACGGAGAAGAAGTTGTCGTTGGGAATCACGGCGACCGTCACGGGTCGGCCGCCACTGGCGCGCCCGAGGTCGGCGAGGATTCTGTCGTGCTGCCAGTCGGCTCGGCTCGGCGCCCGGCCCAGCGCCATCGGTAGGATCATGCCGGGCAGCGTTGGCGGTGTCGGCACCTGGAAGAGCGCCATCGAAACCTGCATGGCGGCAAGGGCCACTACCGCTGCGCCTGCCCATCGACGAGCCATGGCCGGCAGGGAACGCAGGCCCACGGCCGCCACCAGGGCGGCGGCCGGAAGGATAGGCAGCGTGTAGCGGAGGTTCTTGTTCTGGATCAGGGAGAAGACGATGAAGGGGCCCAGCGTGGCGAGCCACAGGATCGGCCGCGCGGCTCGATTCCTTCTGAGCGCCCAGAGCCCCCAGAGGAGCAGGAGCGCTGCCAGGACGCCCAGCTGGGTCGGCAGGGTCCGCGGATAATACAGCAGCGCCGTCGCCGTCAGCGGCTCGGGGTTCTGCTGCTCGGCGGCCTGTTTGAAGGAGCGGTTGAGGATCTGCATGGGCAGCCCGAAGAGCCGCGGTCCGTACCAGGGCAGGGCCAGCAGACCACCGACGGCAAGGGACGCCGCCGCCCATGCGAGGCGCCGGCGCCGATCGGTCGAGCGGAGCGCGCGCCACAGGCTCCACGCCAAGGGCGCCGCCACGTAAATCGCGAAGGGCGGCTTGGTCAGCATGCCGAACCCGAGCGCAGCGCCGAACCCCAGCACCCAGCGCGGCTCGGAGAAGTTCTCCGCGCGCACGAGCGAGTACAGCGCCAGCGCCACCATGGCGGCCAGCGGCAGGTCGAGCTGGAAGTTGGTGAGCGAGAAGACGACGAAGGGCGCCGTGGCGAGCAAGAACGCGGCCCAGAGACCCGTTTCGGCATCGGCCAGCCGGCGCCCGATGCCGTAGAGGCAGGCCAGCGCCAGACCGAGGAAGCCCATCATCACCACCTGCGCGGTGAGCGGGGCGATCGGGAACAGGAGGTAGAGCAGGCCCGCCGCGCAGGTCGCGATCGGCGGGTAGAAGGAGGAGGCCTCGAGGATCTCGCGCACGCCCGAGTCGCTGACGATCCGCAGGCTGCGGTAGCAGTCCAACGCGCGCTCGAGGTGGTTGGCGTGGTCCCACTCGGGCGGCCGGTGGTCGATCGCCACCCAGACCCCGGCCGCGGCGGACATCGCGAGCCAGAGCGCGGCCAGCACTACCTGCGGCCGGCGCGTCATGCGCGTGCCGGGCTAGCGCTTCCGCGCCACGGCGGGCTCGATGTGGGCGCCGTCCGTGGTCACTCGGCCCTGGACGATGTCGAAGCGCTTCAGGATGAACTCGAGCGCCGGGATGCGGTCGCGGAGCGCCGCCGCCGTGTCGAGCCCCGTGCCGTCGGAGCGGACATAGTCGAAGACGAGGCAGCCTCCCGGCGTGAGCGCGCGGTGGAGGTGCTGGGCCGCGGCGATCGGGCGCGGCAGGTGCTCGAAGGTCTCGAGGCAGAAGATCGTGTCGTACTCGCCCGGCAGCGGCACGTCGTCGTTGGGCTGGATGGGCACCATGGTCACGAAGCGGTCCGCCCGGAACTTCCACCGCGCGTAATGGAAGAGGAGGTGCGGGATGTCGGCGCCCACCAGCCGAAGGTCGAGGTGACCGTAATAGCGGGCGAGCGACGTCACGATGGGCGCGGCACCGCAGCCGTACTCGGCCACGCGCCCGCCCCGCGGTACCCAGCGCGTGAACGGGTGCACGCGGAGCGGGGAGAGAGCCAGCCGGTACGCGTGCAGGAACAGGTACGAGACCATGCGCGAGTCACGCCAGGCGTCGAGGTGCTTGTCGTCGGAGGCGAGGTCGGGGCGTTCGAGGTGCTCGAAGTAGAGCGTCTGGGCCCGCTGCCGGTACACGCCCGAGAGGAAGTAGAAGTCGTGCGGATGGATCGGACGGTTGCCGAGCTCGCCCATCCAGTAGTCCTGGAACTCCTGGAACCAGTCCAGGCGCAGGTTGGTGTAGACGAGCCGCCGGTGGAGCCCCGTCTTGACCTGCGCGCCGAGCGCGTAGAGCGCGGCCAGGCTCCGGAGGCGGCCGAGCGCGCCCAGCCTGTCGCCGCTCCGTGCCCGGGGGTCGGGCGCCGGCAGCTTCGCGTCCTGCTCCTTGAGCAGGGCGGCCACGTCGGGACGGAAATCGTCGTAGAGGTTCACGCGGCTACCGGCCCAACGCCGCGCACCAGACGCAGTGATCGGAGCTCTTCCGGACTGGGCAGGGCACGTCCCGGAGCTGGAGCGTGTCGCCGGTGCTCATGAGGTGACACTCAGGGGCGCGCCCGTCCGCGTCTCGAAGCGCTCTTGGCAGTAGAGGACATCGCCGAGGCAGCCGGTGCAGAGCTTGCCCGTGTTCTCCTTGCCCGGGAGCGGCCAGCGGCCGGCCGCGCAGGCGCGGCGGAATTCCCCGACGGTCAGCATGGTGCAGTAGCAGAGAATGACGACGTCCTGCGGCTCGGGCCCGGTCCCAGTCGTCATTTGAAGCCAGTCGTCATTTGAAGAAGGTGAAGAGGTGGTCGAAGAGCACGAGGTCGCCCGAGGGCTCCCGCCGGCCCACGACGTAGCCGGCCAGGCGGAACAACGACTTGGTCTCGACGCGGGTCAGGCGCTGGCCGCCGTGCTCGGGGGCGAGCGCCACCTCGGCATGGGCGCGCGGCCCGAGGGCGACCGTCCGCTCGACGCGCTCGGCCCCGTAATAGACGAAGACCTGCGCCTCGGTGGAAGCGAAGCGCCCGAGATTGCCCAGCATCACCGAGTACCGCGCTGCGTGCGGGCCGCGGCGGAAGACGTAGGTGTCGAAGTTGTTGAGCCGCGACATGTCCCCGATCCGGTCGGGCACGCCGCCGAGCGCCGCGCTGACGGCGTAGTAGAGGGCCGGTGTCGCGGAGCCTTTCCGGTGGACGTAGGCGTAGTGGTGCGGCCGGTACGGGAAGGCGCCCTCGTCGTACCGCGCGTCGAAGACCGCCATCACCCGGCCGTGCTGGCGCGCCGTGTGGGCGAGGAGCGCGCCCAGGTCCAGCGTCTCGTCACGGGTCTCCACCGGATGCTCGAGCAAGAGCTTGCCGTCGGCGCCGAAGGCGGAGAGGTCGAGCGACAGGAGCCGTCGCCGCCCCTCCGGGTCGCGCTGGTGCACGAGCTCGACCAGGTGCTCGTAGCCCGGCTCGTAGAAGGTCGCCGACAGGAGCGCCGAGGGGCTACTTGACATGCATCAGCGACAGCGGCCCCTCGAGATTCCGAGAGCCGGCGCCCACCACGTAGAGGTTGAACCAGGCTGCCCCCTCGAGCTTGAGCCGCCACACGACTGTCGAGCTGTCCGCCGCCGGACAGAGGGTCCCAATATCGAGCAGCGTCGACCCCATCGGCGGAAGCCGCAGCAGCCGCGCGCCCAGGGCGCGCCCGTCGCGGCCGGCCACGACGCGCACCCGGTTCGTCGCGTTGGAGAGGTTCATGATCAGCAGGTGCGAGCGGCTGTCGGGGCCCACGTAGGCGTACTGGTGCCGCACGAAGGCCGGGATCGCGCGGTCCACCAGCGCCAGGAGCCCGCCGACCACCGCCAGCAGCAGGCGCCCCCGCAGGGCGTAGCGCTCGACGAACTCGCCCCTGCCGTGGGTCGCCGTGTACGCCTCCCCATCGGAGAGCGTGACGTAGAGATCCGAGTTGATGCGCTCCCCGCTGACCGTCACGAAGCCGCAGTCTCCGGCCGCGGGCTCGAGCGGCAGCTCGACCGCCTCGACCGCGTCCGGCAGCGTCACGGAGTATCGCTTGGCCACGGCGCCGCGGGCGTCGTACTGGACGGCGGAGACCGGAAAGGTGCCGCGGTTGTAGCCGATCTTGAAGCGGGATTCGACATTGCTCAGCACCAGGGCGCACTGCAGGTGCGGCCTGGTCAGCCACGGCAGGTAATAGGCGGGGCGGCGCTCCACGCCCAGGATCCTTTTCGCGAGGTTTCTCAAGCCCATCGGCCAAGAAGCCTATCACGGCCTCGCGTCGTGCCCAAGGAGAGCGCCGCCGAATGACCTTGACCCGTTCCCGGGCTCTATGTTCATCTATTGAACACCGTGGGCCCGCAGGGGAATCTCGGCAGGAAGTCCCTGGTTCTGTTCGCCGGCACCTGGGCCGCCAGCGGCTTCGGCTTCCTCACCACCATCCTCATCGCCCGGCGGCTCGGGCCGGACGCGCTCGGCATCCTGGGCTTCAGCATGGGCCTGGTGGGGACGCTGACCGCCCTCCTGCTTCCCGGGTTCGGCCAGGCTCACCAGAAGCGCGTGGCGGAAGGCGGTGACCTTGGCCGCTGCGTCGGGACCATGGCCGCGCTTCAGCTGGCCATCCAGGGTACGGCCCTCGTCATCGTGCTGGCGGTGGCGCGCTGGGGCTCGCTGGTGATTCCGGCCGGCGTGCCGCTGACGGTGGTCCTCTTCGTCCTCGCCGCCCAGCTCCTGACGAACCTCTCCACCAGCCTGAGCATCGCCTTCGTCGGGCGCGAGTGGGCCGTCGCGCACGGCGCGACCCAGGTGGCGGGCAAGGCGCTGCGCTTCGCCGTCACGGTGGCGGTGCTCGTCTGGGCGCCGGACATCCGATGGGTGGCGGCCGCCCTGCTGGTCGAGGGCTCGACGGAGATCGTCGTGGGCGCCTATATCCTCGTCGTCCGCCGCGGCGTGGCCGTGCGCCGCCCCGACCGCGAGACCCTCGCCTCCTACTGGCGCTACGCGCGTCCGCTGCTCATCACGAGCCCCATCGGGATGCTCCAGGACTCTCTCGATCGCGTCCTCGTCGCGCGCTGGGCGGGTCTGACGGCCGCGGGGTACTATCAGGTGGCGCGGACGCTCTGGGAGGTCCTCGGGACCCTCAACGCCTACCCCTTCCAGCTTCTTCTCTCGCGCTTGTCGCGCCTCTTCGCCACGCCGGGCGCGGAGGCTGCCGCCGAGATCCGACGCGTCTTCGCCTCGGCCATGGACAGGCTGCTCTTCATCGCAGTGCCGGCGGCCTTCGGGCTCTGGGCCCTGCGCGAGCCCATCGTCACGGTCCTCTACGGCGAGCGATTCCTTCCCGCCGTCCTACCGCTGATGGTCCTCGTCCTGGCTGCGTTGGCCCAGACGGCCTTCAACCCCTACCAGTTCGTCATCTACGCCATGGATCAGCACGCCCGCTTCGTCCCGGTGGTCCTGCTGCGCCTGGCCGTCTATCTCGGGGCCATGATCCTGCTGGTCCCGATCTGGGGCGGCACAGGGGCCGCGGCTGTGCGCCTGCTCCTGGTGGTCTTTCCCTGCTGGGTCTTCATCCGATGGACGCGCCAGCTGGCAGGCATCGGCTTCCAGCGGGTGACCGTGACCTATCTGGCCGGCTTCGCCGTACTCGTAGCCCTCAACGAGGGGACCCGGGCTGGCCTGGTGGCCGCCGGTGGCCCTGAGCCGGCGGCCCTGGCCGGGGGGATGGCGGCCGCTCTCCTCGCGTATGCGGGGGTGCTGTGGCTGACCCATACCGGGACGGCCGGGAATCTCCGCTATGCCCGGGAGCTCGTGGACCCCCGCAGGTTCCTTGCCTTCCTCAGGGGGGATGACTAGCCGTTTGACTCGGGCGGGCCCCCTATGTTCATATATTGAACGCCATGGCCATCCAGCGTCAGGTCGAGCGGGAACTGGAGATCCTCACCGCCATCGAGGAGGGCACGCCGCTGACCCAGCGCGTCCTGGCCCAGCGCCTGGGGGTGGCGCTCGGGCTGACCAACCTGTACCTGAAGAGGCTGGCCGGCAAGGGCTTCATCAAGGTCCGCGATTTTCGCACCAAGCCTCTCGCTCGCAAGCGCCTGCGCTACATGCTGACGCCCAAGGGTGTCGCCGAGAAGGCCCGCCTCACCTACGAGTACATGGGGCACTCGCTTCAGCTCTACCGGCGTACCCGCGACAACCTGCGCGGCGCCATGGGGCAGCTGGCCCAGAACGGCATGAAGCGCATCGCCCTCTGCGGCACGGGGGAGGCGGCCGAGCTGGCGTATCTGACGCTCAAAGAGTTCGGGCTCGAGCCCGTCGGGATCTTCGCCGACGGCGGGGGCGGCCATTTCCTGGGATTTCCCGTCCGGCCGGTCTCTGAGCTGCCCGGGACCGACGTCGATGGGATCGTCGTCGCCACGTTCGAGAGACCGGAGCGGCACCTCGCCGAGCTGGCGCGCATGGGCATCCCGCCCCAGAAGTTCCTCACGCTGCGGCGTCTGGCAACTCCCGCCTCGAATGGCGAGGGTCGGCGCGCCGCCAGAAGGAGCTGAGCATGCCGGAGTTCCTCAAGGGCAACTACAAGGTGGACGCCACGATCGAGGACAAGGCGGACGCCGCGGACTCGACGGACGAGTTCGAGAAGAAGGCGCTCTCGCGCCTCGGCGGCAGCATCTGCTTCGTGAGCAAGAAGAGTCTGATGTGGCAGGGTGAGGCGCAGCCGCAGGCGAGCCGAGCAACTCCCGAGAAGGGTGAGGCGCAGCCCGCAGGGGGAGCCGCTGCCGCAGGCGAGGCGACCACGAGGACAGCGAGCCGAGCAACTCCCGAGAAGGGTGAGGCGCAGCCCGCAGGGGGAGCCGCTGCCGCAGGCGAGGCGACCACGAGGACGGCGAGCCGAGCAACTCCCGAGAAGGGCGACGACAAGGCGAAGACGGATGGAGTTGGGACGAAAGATAGCCGGCGCGCTTGAGGCGGCGACGTTCGAGCGCGTGGCGGGCGTCGGGCTCGCCAATGCCGAGCGCAACCACTCACGCATCGTGCGCTCCGTCCTCGATCTCGTCGAGACCCCGCTCGGGGCGGGGGACGCCGCCATCGTCGTGGGCGCGGGCCCGAGCCTCCATCGCCGCCGGAGTCTGGAGCGGCTGCGCGCCTCGGGCTTCGCGGGCACCATCGTTGCCGCAGACGGCGCGCTTGGCGCATGTCTGCGCGCCGGGGTCGTGCCGCATGTCGTGGTGAGCGTGGACCCGCATCCCGATCGCATCGTCCGCTGGTTCGGCGCCCCGGGGCTCCAGGCGGCTCCGGTCGACGACTATTTCCGTCGCCAGGAGATGGACCCGGTCCACCACGCGGACGAGTTGGCGGCCAACCGGGCCCTGGTCGGGCTCGTGGACACCTACGGGCCCAAGATCAAGGTCGCCGCAGCGACCTCGGCGGCGCCCGCGGTGGTCGAGCGCTGCGAGCAGGCGCGCATGGAGCTGTACTGGTGGAACCCGATGTACGACGACTATGACAAGCCCGGCAGTCTCTCGCGCCGCCTCTGGGAGATGAACGGCCTGCCGTGCCTCAACGGTGGCGGCAATGTCGGCACCGCCGCGTGGGTGCTGACTCACGCGGTGCTGGGCAAGCGGCGCATCGGGCTCGTGGGGATGGACTTTGGCTACGCTCCCGGCACGGCTTACGAGAAGACCCAGTACTACCCGGAGCTGGTCCAGCTCCTTGGCAGCCGGTTCGCGGAGGCATACACGCACGTGCTGAACCCCTACGTGGGCGAAACGTGGTTCTGCGACCCGGCCTATCTCTGGTTCCGCGATGTCTTTCTCGCGACAGCCCGTGAGGCCGACTGCGAGACGTTCAACTGCACCGAGGGCGGGATCCTCTTCGGCGACGGGGTCGAGTTCGCGCCCTTCGACGAGTTTCTCGCCGGGGTGGACGGGCGATCGTGAGCGAGCTGGCCTACGTCCGGGAGTACTTCTCGGAGCACGCGCGCCAATGGCTGCGCCGCGCCTACGATGACGGTCGCCACCCTCGCGCCTACCCGGTGGGCGTCCAGCGCCTGCGCCTGACCATGGAGGCAGTGGTCGAACGACTCGGCTCACGGCGCGGGCAGCTTGTGGACATGGGCTGTGGGGGCGGGGAGCTCTGCGCCCACGCGGCCGGCCTGGGCTTCGAGGTGACGGGCGTGGATATCGCGGGCGGAATGATCGAGGAGGCCGAAGGGCGGCGGCGGACGCTGTCCGAGGCGGTGCTGCGCCGTCTCCACCTGCGTGAAGGCGATGCGCTCGCGAGCGGGCTGCCGGCGGGCGGCGCCGACGCCGTCACGGCCATCGGCCTCGTCGAGTACCTCGATAGTGACGGCGAGTTCTTCCGGGAGGCAGCCCGGCTGTTGCGGCCTGGCGGTGTGCTCGTTGTGTCCTGCCGGAATCGGCTCTTCAACTTGGCGAGCCTGAACGACTATACCCAACGCGAGATCGAGGGCGGCGCCGCGGGTGCTTTGTTGGCCGAGCTCCGGGGTTTTGCCTTCGACGCCGGCGGCCACGACCGCCTGAAAGAGTTCGTGGCCCGTCTGCGCGAGGCCGTGGACGAGCTCGGCGAGGCTCTGGCAGAGGATGCCGGCGAGGCCGGCCGGCCGGCCGCGCCCGCGGCCGTGCCGTCCTTCGCCCGGCCCCGGCGCCAACACTCCCCGCACGAGCTGGCGATGGCCGCAGCGTCGCATGGGTTTTCTTCGCCCGCCTTCATGGCGGTGCATCCGCATCCGCTGCCGCCCACCTTCGAGGCTATCGCTCCGCGGTTCTACAACCGCCTGGCGGCCGCCATGGAGGTCTTCGAGCGCACGCCCGCGAGCCTCGTGTGGAGCTCCGCCTTCCTCGGGGTCTTCTCACGGTGAGCGCGCTCAGCATCGTGATGTACCACTACGTTCGCGACGGCGCGCGCACGCGCTATCCAGGCCTCAAGGTGCGCTCGATCGAAGAGTTCGACGGCCAGCTCGACTACATCACCCGGCACTACCGCGTCTGCGGCACGCGCGACGTGCTCGCGGCCGCGCGCGGCGAGCGCCGTCTGCCGCCCAATGCGTGCCTGCTGACGTTTGACGACGGTTTCCTCGACCACTTCACCGTGGTGCTCCCCCGTCTCGTGGAGCGCGGGCTCTCCGGCAGCTTCTACGCGCCGGTCTCGGCGGTCGAGGAGCGCCGGGTACTGGACACCCACAAGATCCAGATCGTCCTGGCGGAGGCCCCGGATCACGGCAAGGTAGCCCGCCGGATCCTGGACATGCTCGAAGACTACCGAGGGGAGTGGCCGCTGCCGGCCGGCGACGCGCTCTACTCTCAGTACGCTCGAACCTCGCGCTTCGACGGCCCTGAGATCACCTTCATCAAGCGGGTGCTGCAGCGTGGTCTGCCCGAACCCGTGCGCGCCGCCCTCACCGGCCGACTCTTCGATGAGTACGCCGGCGCCGACGAGGACACGGTGGCGCAGGAGCTCTACATGGATCTCTCCCAGCTTCGGACCATGGTCCGCTTCGGCATGGAGGTGGGCGGGCATGGCGCCGACCACGTCTGGCTCGATTCTCTCGAGCGCGCCGACCAGGCCGCCGAGATCGCGCGGACGGCGGCGTTTCTGGCCCGGGTGCACGGCGGGCCACCGGCCGACTGGGTCATGTGCTATCCGTTCGGCGCCTACAACGCCGACACGCTCAGCCTCCTGCCCGGTGCCGGCTGCGCGCTCGGGCTGACAACCCGGGTCGATCTCGCGACGAACCTGCGCGGGCCGCTCGAGCTGCCGCGCCTCGACACGAATGACCTGCCGTTGCGGGGCGACGCGCCGGCGAACGAGTGGACACGGCGCGCCGCCTCCGTCGGGGCGCTCGCGTGAGGGGACAGCATGGCTAAGGTGCTCTTCGTCAATCCGTTGGTGCGCGAGGAGGACGAGCCGCGGCACGTGCCGTACGGCATGGCCCTCCTCGCGAGCCTCGCCGTGCGGGACGGCCATCAGGTGCAGGTCTACGACGCGAACGCCTGGCGGGCGTCCGATGTCGTGCTGACCCAGATCCTCAAGGCCGATCGGTGGGATGTGATCGCGGTGGGCGGGATCACCACGGCGTACGCGGGTATCAAGCACATCGTGCGGGCGGCCAAGGAGGCGGCGCCCGGGTCGCTCGTCGTTCTTGGCGGCGGCGTCCTCACGAGCATGCCGCACGACATGATGCGCTTCCTGCCGTGGGTAGACGTGGGGGTGGTGGGCGAAGCCTTCATCTCCTTCCTCGAGTTGCTCAAGCGTGTGAATGCGGGCAGCCCCGACTGGGCAGCCGTCAAGGGGCTCATCTGGCGCGACCCGTCGGGACGGAGCCACCTCAATCCCGAGCAACCGCTCATGCCGGACATCGACCAGCTGCCGTATCCGGCCTGGGATCTCTTTCCACTCGACATCTACTTCAAGAACAGCATGGCCCTTTTCTCCGAGGAAGGGATGCTGGCGCGCCGCCGGCTCGACATCAACGCCAGTTACGGCTGCTCGCTCATCTGCCGCTTCTGCTTCCACCTGGGCATCTCCGGCGACATGACCATCGAGGAGAACGCCGCGGGTGAGCGTGACGTCAAGTTCACGTACGACCGCAAGATCCGGTACCACGACCCGCGCTACGTCGTGAACCTCGTCAAGTACGTCCGCGAGCGCTTCGGCGTGGACTTCATCAGTTTTCTGGACGAGAACCTGATGACCATGCACCAGTTCTCCGGGAAGAAGTGGCTGACGGACATCGCGCGGCTGTGGATCGAGGAGGGCCTCCAGCCGCAGTGTGTCCGGGACGGCGTGCCACACGACCCTGAGAAGTGCTCCGGGGTCCACTGGGGCGGGACGAGCCACGCCACGCTCGTGAACCGCGAGCTCCTGACCACGCTCAAGCAGGCCGGCTGCTCGCACCTGCTCTACGGCTACGAGAGCTTCTCGCAGCGGGTGATGAAGACGATTGGCAAGGGTGCCACGCCCGAGACGAACGAGCGGTCCCTCCTGTGGACGATCGACGCCGGGATCCGGCCGATCCCGAACCAGATGTTCGGATTCCCGGACGAGGATTTCGACAGCATCTACGACAATGTCAAGGCTTGGGACCGCCTCGGGCTTCAGGTCAAGCCGTTCTTCGTGACGCCCTATCCGGGCACCGAGTGGTACTACACCTACAAGCAGCGGATTCTCGAGCAATACGGCGGAGACCTCGAAGCCTTCATCCTCGATCTCGGCGATGCCACGCGGGTGACCGCGGTCATCTGCAAGAAGTTCAACGCCGTGGAGCTGTACGGGCTCCGGGAGCTCATGGTGCTGCGTGACCTACGGCACATCGCCGAGTACGAGGCCGACTGGAACAAGCGGCACGGCTCCGCCGTCCGCGAGGTGGGCCTGCCCATCACGTCGCGCAAGGGGGAACAGTGAAACTCGCCATCGTTGGGCTCGGATCCATCGGCCGCCGGCACCTGCAGAACTTCCGAGCTATCGGCGTGGACGAGCTGACGGCGTACGATGCCGCGCCGGCCCAGCGGGACTCGGCCGCTCGCCAGTTCCCTTTCGCCTCTGTCACGCCGACGCTCGAGGCAGCTCTCGACGGCGCGCAGGGCGTGGTGATCTGCACGCCGCCCGACTCCCACCTGGCCATCGCCCGCATGGGGGTGGACCGAAGCGCGCATCTGATGATCGAGAAGCCGCTGACGCAGTCCGCCGCCGGCGTGGAAACGCTGCTTCGTGAGTGCGACGACAAGGGCCTGCGGGTTCTCACCGCGTACAATTGGCGCTACTGGCCGCCCATGCAGCTGGTGGAGAAAATGCTCAAGGCGGGGCGGATCGGAGCGCTGCGAGCGGCACGTACCGAGTACGCCTATCACCTGAGCACCCGCTATCCCGGCGCCGACTACCGGACGTTCTACATGGCCGACGCCAAGCAGGGCGGCGGCTGCCTTCTCGACGAGAGCCATGCCATCGATTACATGCGGTGGCTGTGCGGCGAGATCACGGAGGTGAGCGCCGTCGTGGATCATATCTCGAGTCTCGAGATCGCGACGGACGACCTCGCCGATCTCACGGTGCGCTTCGCTTCGGGTGCGATCGGCAGCATCCACATGAATCTCTTCGCCTGGAACGTCCATAGCCACTTCGAGCTGATGGGTGAGCAAGGCGTCATCCAGTGGCGGCGCCTCGAGAACGACATCCGGCTGTTCGACCCCACAGCCAACCGCTGGGAGGTCTACCCGTCCGGCGGCCAGCTCAACGATATGTACGTGGAGGAAGCGAAGCACTTCATCGCGTGTATGCGCGGAGAAACCAAGCCGGTCTGTGACGGCTGGGACGGGCTCAAGACGATGCGCGTCATCGAGGCCGCCCGGAAGTCCGCGGCCGAGCGCCGCTGGGTCACGGTGTAGCGGATGGCGCGGGCGCCGTACGCCTTCGGCGTCATTCCCGCGCGCGGCGGCTCCAAGGGCCTGCCGGGAAAGAATTTGCGCACGCTCGGTGCGCTCTCGCTGATCGGCCAGGCCATCGCCTCGGCCCGCGAATCCAAGCTGCTCACGCGCGTGATCGTCTCGACGGACAGCCCAGAGATTGCCGAGGAAGCGAGGCGCCACGGCGGTGAGGTGCCATTCATGAGACCGGCCGAGCTCGCCTCGGATCAGGCCGGCATGGTGCCGGTGCTCCAGCACGCGGTGCGGTGGCTCGAGTCCGCCGCGAAAGCAAGGCCCGACCTCATCGTGACGCTCCAGCCCACGTCGCCGTTCCGCGCCGGCGTCGAGATCGACGAGACGATCCGGAAGGTCATCGAGACGGGCTCGGACTCGGCACAGACGCTGTGCGAGGCTTCGTACCATCCGTTCTTCATGAAGACGCTCGACGGCGATCGAACGGTCGCTCTTTTTCCCGACGGGCACAAGTATGTCCGGCGTCAGGATGCCCCGCCCGTGTACCAGCCGTCGGGCGCCGTGTATGTCACCCGCTACGCGATGCTGATGGACCACGGGCACGTCCTCGGCGAGGACAACCGCGGCGTGGTCCAGGGCTTCGAGGCCTCGGTCAACATCGACACCGAGTGGGACTTTCTCCTGGCCGAGCTGCTGCTGCGGGAGGGGCGCGCGCCTATTCCGCCCGGTCGGCGGTGAAGGGACCATGGCCGGGCGGCTGCTGATCCTGGGCGCGGGCGGGCACGGGCGGGCCGTCGCCGACCTCGCGGCCGAGTGCGGCTGGACGGTGGCGGGCTTCACCGACCGGTCGAAGGGCCCCGGCGTGCTGGGCGTGGACAAGGATGTGGCGGCGCTCGCGCGCGCCGGAAAGATCGACGGGGCCATCGTGGGAGTGGGCAACACCGCGCTCACTCAGCGGGCCACCCTCTTCGCCCTCCTCAAATCGGCCGGCATCGAAGCGCCCAGCCTGGTCCATCCCCGCGCCGTCGTCTCGCGCTCGAGCGCGATCGGCGAAGGCAGCGTGGTGTTTCCCGGCGGCGTGCTCGGCGCCCACGTCGTGGTCGGCGACAACGCGGTCATCTACAGCGGTGTTGTGATCGAGCACGAGTGCCGGATCGGCGACCACGCCTATATCTCGCCGGGCGCTGTCCTGTCGGGCACCGTCATCGTCGAGGCCGGCGTCTTTATCGGCGCGGGTGCCGTGCTGCTTCCGGGGATCACCGTGGGCGCAGGAGCGACCGTGGCGGCCGGCGCCGTCGTGACCCATGACGTCACGCCGGGCGCTACGGTGATGGGCGTGCCGGCCAAACCGGCCGGGGCCCGCACATGAGCCGCGTCCTCCTCGTCACCGAGGCCACGCGCAGCATCGGCGAGTTCCGACGGCCGTGGGTGCGGCGGCTCTACGCATGGTACGTGCGTCGCTACCGTGCCGCGGTGGCGCGGGCCGCCGCACGGCTCTCGCGGGAGCACGAGGTGTCGGTGCTGACGGCGCGCCAGCTCGTGGACGCGGCGGCGCTCCCGGCGGGGTCCACGGTCCGATACTACGACGACGAGTCCTTCAAGGTCGACTCCCGCGCGCTCGCGCAGGGGACGCGGCGCCTCGTCGCCGGCTGGTGGCCGGACTCCGACCGCGAGCCTGCACTGCGCTACCGCGGCATCTGGCTGCCCGACCTCCTGACGGTCTCGAAGGCGCTTTTGCTCCGCCTCGAGGTCATGGAGCGCGTGGGCGTGCTCGAACAGGTCTTGGACGAGGTCAAGCCGGAGGCGATCCGGTTGCTGAGCGGCGCCTCGGTGCCCGAGCGGCTGGCGCGATTGCTCGCGCGCGGGCGCGACATCCCGGTGGGCGTCGCGGCGCGGAGCCCCCTGCCATGGGCGTTCGCGCGCGCGTACGCCGCGCTCTTCCCTCGCGAGGAACGCCTGCGTCTCCGCGCCCTGCTCGACCAGCCACGCCGCGGTGCGCCGGCGTTCGCGGGGGGAGAAGGCCGCCGTCTCCTCTTCATCACCTGCCGCAGCAGGCACCACTTCGTCGTCGATCCCCTCGTGGAAGCCGTGCGGGCGGCGGGGGCGAAGGCGTGCGTCGTGGCAAGCTCCAACGACGATCCGGAGCTCGAAGCGCGTGTCGAGGGGCTGGCCCGCGCCGGGGTGCCTGCGGGTTTTGCCATGGACTACCTGCCTCGGGACGAGGCGGCGACCCTTGTGCGCCGCTACCGGCCCGTCCTCAGGCGGGCATGGCGGCGCATCGAGAGCGACCCTGGCCTGGCCGCTCGGCTCGAGTGGCACGGCGTGTCGCTTCTGCCCGTGCTGCGCCCCTTCCTGCGCTCGGCGGTCGAGCAGAGCCTGCTCACAGCGCTGCTGCACCAGGAAGCGGCCTTCCGGGCCTTCGACGCCCTGCAGCCGGAGGCGGTCGTCATCACCAGCGACCGGCGCTACGCCGAGCGCGCCGCCGCTCTGGTGGCGCGGGCGCGCGGCATCCCGTCGGTGCTCTGTTCCGGCACGCTCATCCTCTCGCGCGACAGGACCAACGCCTTCGATGTCGGCGATCGGATCCTCGTCATCGGCGAGCATCTCCGCCAGGCTCTGGTGACGGAGGAAGGCGTGGCCCCGGCCCGCGTCTCGGCCGTCGGCGACCCGCGCTCGAACGCGGCGCGGCTCGTGCCGCCGGCGCGCCTGCGTGAAGAGATCTGCCGCGACTTTGGGCTTCTGCCCGAGCGGCCGCTGATCGTGCTCGTCTCGAAGTACGTCTCGATGCTCTTCTCGGCCCAGGAGCGAGAGGCGCTCTACCGGACCATGTACGGCGCGGCGCGGAGTCTCGGCGGGGTGGACGTCGTCGTGAAGGTCCACCCGAACGAGGACCTCGCCCGGCTCAGGAAACAAGTGGGCGAGTGGGGATGCGCCGACGCCATCCTGACCAAGGACTACGACATCCACCGTCTTTTTGCCGGTGCCGACGCCGCGGTCATGGTTACGTCGATGGCCGGGCTCGAGGCCATGGCGATGGACTGCCCGGTGGTGGCCGTGCAGACGCCGGGCAAGGATTTTGAGGGCGAATACATGCTGCCTTACGTCAGCGCGGGTGCTGTGGTCCGAGTCGACCTGGGTGACGCCGCGGGGCTCGCGGCCGCGCTCCGCCGGGTGCTCGACGACCCCGCCGCGCGCGCTGATCTCGTCAGGCGCGGGCGCGCCTTCTCTTCGCGCTACGTCCATCCGGTGGACGGCCGGCTCGGCGCCCGGCTCCTCGCCGCGGTGGACGAGATCCGCCGCGAGCGGGCGCAGGAGGCGGCGCGGTGAGCGCCGGAGCCCGTCCCTTCGCGATCGGCGAGCGGCGGATCGGTCCGGGCGCCTCCGTCTTCATCGTGGCCGAGGCGGGTGTGAACCACAACGGCGATCCGGCGCTGGCGCGGCGTCTGGTGGACGCGGCGGCCGAGTGCGGCGCCGATGCCGTCAAGTTCCAGACCTTTCGCGTGGACGCGTTGCTGACCCGTGGCGCGCCCAAGGCCGGCTACCAGGTCGAGACGACGGGCGCTGGCGAGAGCCAGCGCGACATGCTGGCCCGCCTCGAGCTGAGCCTCGAGGTCCTGGCCGAGCTCAAGGATCGCGCGGCCAAGCACGGCCTCATCTTCTTCTCGGCGCCCTTCGACGAGGAGAGCGCGGATGTCCTCGACGCGCTCGGCGTGGCGCTCTTCAAGGTTCCCTCGGGTGAGATCACCAATCTCCCGCTTTTGCGGCACGTGGCCGCGAAGGCCCGTCCGATGATCCTCTCGACCGGCATGTCGAGCCTGGAGGAGGTCGAGCAGGCGGTGGCGGCCATTCGCTTGGCGGGCGATCCGCCGCTGGCCGTCCTCCACTGCCTCTCCGCCTATCCGGCGCCGGGCGCCGAGACCAACCTGCGCGCCATGGACACGCTGGCGGCCCGCCTCGGCTGCCCTATCGGCTTCTCCGACCACACGCTCGGCATCGAGATCGCCGTCGCCGCGGCCGCGCGCGGCGCGCAGATCATCGAGAAGCACCTGACGCTCGACACGAGCCTGACGGGCCCCGACCACCGTGCCTCCCTCGATCCGCCCACCTTCGCGGCCATGGTGCGGGCGATCCGCAACGTAGAATCTGCCATCGGCGACGGTGTCAAGCGGCCGATGCCCTCCGAAGCCGACACGCGGCGCGTGGCGCGCAAGAGCCTGGTGGCGGCGCGTGCCCTCAGGGCGGGTGAGTCCCTCGCGGCCGGCGATATCGTGATCAAGCGTCCCGGCACGGGCATTTCCCCGGCCGAACTGCCGCGTCTCCTGGGCTGCCGCCTCACTCGGGACGTCGCCGCCGACGAGGTGATTCCGTGGGAAGCGGTCGGCAAGCCATGACGGTCGGCACGCGCCGCATCGGAGTCGTCACGGTCAGCCGCTCGGACTACGGCCACCTGAGACCGGTGCTCGACGGCATCCGCCGGGCGTCCGACCTCGAGCTGGTCCTCTTCGCGGCCGGGATGCACCTTGCTCCAGAGTTCGGCTCGACCGTGGGCGAGATCGAGGCCGACGGCGTCCCCATTGCCGAGCGCGTGCCCATGCTCGAACCGGGTGATTCACCCGAGGCGATCGCCGCCTCGACGGGGCGCGGGGTCGAGGGCTTCGCGCGCGCCTTCGCCCGTCAGCGCCCCAACCTCGTCGTCGTGCTCGGCGACCGCTTCGAGATGCTGGCCGCAGCGGTGGCGGCCTTGCCCTTCGCGCTCCCCGTCGCCCACATCCACGGCGGCGAGGTGTCCGAAGGCGCGATGGACAACCAGATCCGCCACGCGATCACCAAGCTGGCCCATCTCCACTTTGCCTCGGCCGAGGTCCACGCGCGCCGCATCGCGCACATGAGCGAGGAGGCCTGGCGCATCCACGCTGTCGGCGCGCCGGGACTCGACAGGATCGCCACCACGGCGCCGCTGTCGAGGGACGCCCTGGCGCGCGAGCTCGACCTGCCCCTCGACGGCCCGTGGCTCCTCGTGACCTTCCATCCCGTGACCCTCGAGTACCGCGAGACGGCGTCCCACGTCGAGGAGCTGCTGGCCGCGCTCGAGAAGACCGACGGCACGCTCGTCGTCACCTATCCGAACGCCGACACGTCGGGCCGGCTCATCATAGAGCGCCTCGAGGAATTCGCGGCGCGCCACCCGCGGCGCTGCCGGCTCGTGCGGAGCCTCGGCGAGCGCCTCTACCTCTCGCTGCTCCGCCACGCCGACCTGATGATCGGCAACTCCTCGAGCGGGCTCATCGAGGCGCCGTCCTTCGGGCTGCCCGTTGTCAACGTCGGCGCTCGCCAGCGCGGCCGCCTCCGCGGCGGCAACGTGATCGACGTCAAGCCCTCGCGCGAGGACATCCTGCGCGGCATCGAGGCGGCGCAGGCGCCCGCATTCCGCGCGATCGCGCGGGCGGCGGGGAACCCCTATGGCGACGGCCGCGCCGCCCCGCGCATCGTCGAGGTCCTGCGGACCGTCCCGCTCGATGCCCGCCTGGTCCAGAAGCGTTTCGCCGACCCTACGGGAGGCGCCTGATGGCCGATCTTGCCGGCTGCATCCTGGGCCTGGGCGCGAGCCTGCGTGACGTCCTCGAGGCCATGACCCGGAGCGGCAAGCAGATCGTGCTCGTGGTTGACGCCGACGGCCGGCTGGCAGGAGTCGTCACCGACGGCGACATCCGCCGGGCCATGCTTCGCGGCGCGTCCCTCGACGCCAAAGTGGACGAGGTCGTCAACCGCGCTCCGCTGGTGGGGCCGGCCGGCCTGTCCGCCACGGAGGCGCTCCAGTTCATGCGCACGCGGTCCGTGCGGCACCTGCCGCTGCTCGACGCCGAGCGGCGCGTGGTGGGTCTGCTGCGGCTCGAGGACCTCCTGGTGCCGCCGCCTCTGCCGACCCCGGCCGTGATCATGGCGGGCGGCGAGGGCCGGCGACTCCGGCCGCTGACGGAGTCAACGCCCAAGCCGCTCATTGCCGTGGGCGGCAGGCCGTTGATCGAGATCATGATCGAGCGGCTGCGCCAGTCGGGCATCGGCGACATCACGATCGCGCTCCACCACAAGTCGGAGATGATCCGGGAGCGCCTGGGCGACGGCAGCCGCTTGGGCGTGCGCATCGACTACGCGCTCGAGCCCAAGCCGCTCGGGACCATGGGGGCGCTGACGCTCCTGCGGGACCGCCTCGACGCCCCCTTCTTCGTCGTCAACGCCGACATCCTGACCAAGTGCGACTTCCGCGCGATGTGGGACTTCCACCGGGGCCACGAGACCGCCGCGATGACCGTGGGCGTGTCGATCCACCAGGTGGACATCCCCTATGGCGAGTTCACGCTCCACGACGGGCGCGTCACCCGCGTGGAGGAGAAGCCGCGCAAGGAGTTTCCGGTCAACGCCGGGATCTACCTGCTCGATCCGGGCGCGATCGAGCTGATTCCGGCAGGGGAGTACTTCGACGCCACGGACATGATCCGGACGCTGGTCGACCGCGGGCGCGTCGTGGCGGCCCATCTGATCCGCGAGTACTGGCTCGACGTCGGGCGGGTCCACGACCTCGAGAAGGCCAACCGCGACGTCGCCGAGGGGCTGCTCGACTAACCATGAACAGCGTCGGCGTGGTTGGGCTGGGGTATGTGGGCCTGACGCTGGCGGTGACGCTGGCGCGCAAGGGCTTCACCGTCCACGGCGTGGACACGTCTCCCGCCGTCCTCGACGCGCTCGGAAAGGGTCGGCCGCATCTCTTCGAGCCGGGGCTCGAGGAGGGTCTTCGTGCCTTCCTGGGCGACCGGCTCCACGTCGGGCCGGCCTTGCCCGAGGGCGGCGTGGACGCGGCCATCATCTGTGTCTCCACGCCCGTCAACCCCGACACCCACGCCCCCGAGCTTGCCAACCTCCGCGCCGCCGCGGGGCACGTCGCCCTGCGCTGCGCGCCCGGCGCGCTCGTGATCGTTCGCAGCACGGTGCCCGTCGGCGCGAGCCGGGCCGTGGTGCTGCCGGAGCTCGTCACGCGGTGGGGGCGGGCGCGGCTGGCCTTCGCGCCCGAGCGGACCATCCAGGGGCAGGCGCTTCGCGAGCTGGAAGAGCTGCCTCAGGTGGTGGGCGGCCTCGACCCCGAGAGCGCGGAGGCCGCGGCGGCGCTCTTCCGCCGCGTCACCCGTCGGGTCGTCACCGTCTCCTCGCTCGAGGCAGCCGAGCTCGTCAAGCTCGCGAACAACTGTCACACCGACCTCATCTACTCGTACGGCAACGAGGTCGCGCTGATGGCCGAGCGCTGGGGCCTCGACCCGCTCGAGGTGATCCGCGCAGCCAATTTCGAGTACCCGCGCCCCGACCTGGCCAAGCCGGGCTTCGTCGGCGGCGCGTGCCTGTCCAAGGACCCCTACATCCTCCAGAGTGCCTTGCGCGAGGTCGGCTACACGCCATGGCTCGTCGGCCAGGCGCGCGGGCTCAACGAGCACCTGCCGGTTCACGTGGCCGAGCGGCTGATCGCCATGATCCGCGAGATGCGCGGGCGGGCGGAGGGTGCCCGGCTGTCCGTGCTCGGCTGGGCCTACAAGGGCTGGCCGCCGACCGACGACATGCGCGGGACGCCGATCGTTTCCATGCTCCCGCTCTTGAGAGTGGCGGGACTCGAGCTTCGAGGGCATGACTACCTCGTCGCCCCCGACGTGATCCGGGGACTCGGCGCTGAGCCGGTGACCCCCGAGGCCGCCTTCGACGGCGCCGACGCCGTGCTCGTCATCACGAACCATCCGGAGTACGCCAAACTCGACCTCGGGCGGCTCCTGCCGGGCCTGCGCCGGCCGGCCCTCCTCTACGACTGCTGGCGCATGCTCGATGAGGAGACGGTTCGCGGGGCCGGGGTGCGCTACGCGGGGATCGGCTATGCCTAGGGCGCTCATCCTCGGCGGGGCGGGCTTCATCGGCTACCACCTGGCGGCGCGTCTCGCGAACGACGGCTACACGCTGACCCTGGTGGACGACCTCTCGCGCGGCCGGCGCGACCCGGAGATCGAGACGCTGTGCGCCCGATCGAGCGTCACGCTCGTTCAAGCGGACCTGACGCGCCCGGACGCGCTTGCGGAGCTGCCGAGGGCGTGGGATCACGTCTTCATGCTGGCGGCCGTGGTGGGCGTGCGCAATGTCGAGACAGACCCGGCCCGGGTCGTGCGCACCAACACGCTGGCCCTCATGCACCTCCTCGACTGGCTGGGACCCGAGTCGGGCGCTCTCTTCTTCGCTTCGACCAGCGAGACCTACGCGGGCGGCGTCTCGGCCGGCACGGTGCCGGTACCGACGGGCGAGGACGTGCCCCTGACGATCGAAGACATCCGCGCGCCGCGCTTCGCCTACGCCGCGAGCAAGATCCTCGGCGAGGCGGCCGTGATTCACACGGCGCACGCCCGCGGGCTTCACGCAGTGATCGGCCGCTTTCACAACGTCTACGGTCCTCGGATGGGCGTCGATCACGTCATCCCGGAGCTGTCGCTCCGTGCGCTCCGCCGTGAGGATCCCTTTCGGGTTTACGGCGCCGACCAGCGCCGAGCGTTCTGCCACGTGTCCGATGCGGTCGAGGCCATGCTGCGGCTCATGGCGGCCCAGACGGCGTGGGGGCAGATCGTCAACATCGGCAACGACACCGAGGAGACGCGCGTGGAGGACCTGGCGCGTCTGGTGCTGAAGATGGCGCACATCGCGCCGGTGCTCGAGCGCCTGCCGGCGCCGGCGGGCTCGGTTGCGCGCCGCTGCCCCGACCTGAGCCGTTTGCGGGCGCTGACCGGCTTCTCCCCCCAGGTCTCGCTGGAAACCGGTGTCGGCGAGACCTTCGCGTGGTATCACGAATGGCGGGAACGGGCAGGACGGCCGCAGTGAGCACGCCCCGGCGCGTGATCCCCCCCCGGCGCGTGATCCCCAATGCGGTGCCGCATCTGGCCGGCAACGAGTGGAAGTACCTCAAGGAATGCCTCGACACCAACTGGGTCTCCTCCGTCGGGCCGTTCGTCGATCGCTTCGAGCGCGAGGTGGCGGCCTATGCCGGCGTGCCTCACGCCGTCGCCACAGTCAACGGCACCGCGGGTAAGCACCATGCCTCCGCCGCCCGTGGTAATGATCTTGTTGCCGTTGAAAGACAGGCAGCTCAGGAGCCCCTCGCAGCCGACGCGGCGGTC